>CAZMFS010000167.1:0-5301 GCA_964565585.1 uncultured bacterium | reverse complement strand
TTAAAGCTCATTCTTTTATGAATATTAATTTTTAATCAACAATTGAAAATCCTAAATCGTCAATCGCCGTCAGGCTTGTTTATTCGTAATGACATACAAAAATTGCTATGCAATTTTTAGTCTAAGTTAAAGCTAAAGTTTAAGTAAAAAAAATTGTAAGTAATCCTTTAGAAGAAATGATTTAAAAGCAATACCAGATGATTCCGGGTATCAAATTATCAAAGATAATTTGAAATTGCAGACAAGACTGACCCACTGGGTAAGGGCAAAATTAACGATCGACAATTGAAAGTTAATAAATCTAATTTCTCCGAGGAAAAGACTTAAATGTAATACCAGAAAATTCCGGGATTCCACTCACTTTGTTCGTTACATTCGGAATATGCATACTTACTAAACATAAGTAATGAAAATTCCTGATAACTGACTACAGACCACAAATTAAAGAGAATGTCTTTGCGAGCGATCAAAGTGAGCGCGGCAATCTCATATACTACTTTTGGATTACTTACAAAACTTTCAATTTTATCCTATCTTATGGGTCGGCTTAACCGGAACTTGTTTCAGGATCACTTCAACATATCCTTATTAAAAACATCCCTTTCGGCACTTTTTATAATCAGGAATTAGGTTTTATCCAAAATAGGTAAGCATACCCGCCGTAGCAAACATAAAGGTTATTGAAAGCGGCAAACCAACTTTGAAAAAATCTGAAAATCTATAATCTCCGAGTCCGTATACAATTAGATTTGTTTGATATCCAATAGGAGTTAAAAATGCTGCGCTTGCTGCAATAGCGACTAAAATAGCCATTGTATGAGGTTCGACGCTAGCAAGCTTGGCGATTTTTAATGCTACAGGAATAGTTATTACTGCAGCGGAATTATTTGTTACTATTTCAGTCATTACCATGACAAATAAATACATCAGTACCATTATCCAAAACACAGGTAAGGTATCTACAACTGCATATATTTTATTTGCAAGATAATCTGCGGTTCCCGAATTTTCGATTGCCTTTCCTACACCAAAAGCTAAAGCAATCATAATCAATATTTTTAAATCAACTGCTTCTTTGATTTCATTAAGAGTCACCATTTTTGTTAACACAATAATCGACATTGCAACTGAACCCAGAAATAATAGGGGTTTAACATTTAAAGCTGCAAGAACTACCATTGCTAAAAATAAAAATCCTACAAAAATCGAATTTCCTCTTTTTAATTTTATTTTGTTATCTTTTTTTGCTATCTGAAAAAAATCCCTTCCACGCTCCCACTGCTGATGAAAACTTGGATCTGCTATAAGAAATAAAATATCTCCCGGTTTAAATTTTATATCTCCTATCTTTTTAATCACACGTTCTCCCTGCCTGCTAACAGCAAGAATTACGGCATTATATCTTTCTCTAAATCCTACTTCTTTAGGAGTTTTATCTACAAGGGGGGAATTAAGCGATATTACTGCCTCATAAAAAGAAGCTTCACCTCTTTTCACTGCATCGAAATATCTGTGTGATTCCGGCCTTATTTCAAGCCCTTCTATTGACAAAAGATCATCTATTTTATCAATTTCACCTCCAAAAATTAATGTATCTTTTTCTAGAATCATATTCGATGGGTTAACAGGTGTAATAGCTTCATTTTCTCTTATAATCCCTAAAAGATATACCCCCTCTAAATTTCTCAAATTAGCATCATCTATAGTTTTACCTGCTATTTCACTTTCTTCTTTAACATACATCTCAAGAATATATTCCTGATGCTCTGCTTCCATTCTATCATAAGAGGATTCTCTTTCAGGAAGCAAATATCCGCTAAAGAAATATATATAAATCATACCTATAATAGCCAGCGGTAATCCATAAGGAGTAATCTGAAACATTGAAAAGGATTTATAACCAAACTGCTCAAGAAGACCACTAACAACTAAATTAGTAGAAGTTCCAATCAAAGTACATATTCCACCAAATATACCAGCATAAGATAGAGGAATCAAATATTTACTTAAAGTAATATTATGCTTTCTCCCCCATTCGGTAAATATAGATGCAATTGTTGCTACTACAGGGGTATTATTAATAAATCCTGATAGAATAGTAGTAGGCAAAAACAGTCTAAATATTTGTGATTTGTGGCTCTGCTTTCTTTTTAACATAAATGATGCAAGATAATCCAATGCTCCGCTATTTCTTGCAGCAGCAGTTATAACAAAAATTACTGCAATTGTTAAAACTGCTTTATTTGAAAAGCCTGCTACAGCTTCTTCAATAGAAATAACACCTGTAACCAGAAAAATATTTACAGCAATAAAAAATACAATTACAGGTTCCATTTTCTCGGTTATAAGTACATACATCATCACAGCTATTACTGCAAGAGTTAAGGCAATCTCAACTGTCACTTAACTCCTCCTTTGTTTTAAAAATTGCTTACGCAATTTTTAGAACCAGAACTGTAAAGAATTTAACCATTCTAATTTTTAACATAAGTTTAAGTCAAAAAAAAGTAATTTGTAATTAACCTATTATGAAGAAAAAATTTAAATCACTTTCGTGATTTATCCTAATTCTTTGGTTTTGAGTCTTTAGCTTAAAAGCAACCCCTCTAAAATAAACCATTAAATATAAAATACTAATCATTACTTCTTCGAAGATATACAGTTTTCAAAATCATTTGTTTATATTTAAACTTCAATTTAATCAGCATTATTCTTGCAAATAACTACCCATAATCAACTATAAACAAGTATTAATATACTATAGCTCTGCTTCTGTAAGCAGACTGTAATTAATTGTTTTCAGCAACTCTTATTTATAATTTAGCATACCTCATAAGAACAGTAAAGTCTAAAACGATTTTTTACGAACACCTAATACTAACACCATAAAGTCTTTGATTTATTAAACTTTTTCAAATCCTTTACCAATTCTTAGTTATAATCTCGATCTTAGTCTAATAATCGGGCTAGCGATTTTTTAATGCAGTTTGTTATCCGGATCATTCAATATATAAAACCCGTTCTCATTTACATTGTTTTTTCTGTTATACTTCATTTCTTCATCATTTAGTGTTTTAAATACACCACCGGCTTCCTTAACTATGGCATGCATTGCTGCAGTATCCCATTCCATTGTAGGATTATATCTATAATAAACTTCAGCTTTTCCCTCAGCAATTAAACAACCTTTAAGTGAACTCCCCGCTCTTTTTACTTCCTTAATGCAATCCTTTGTCTCTATTAGATTTTGAACCTGTTCTGATGCATGTGAACGGCTAATTACCATTCTCAGTCTTTTTTTTCTACCGGTTACTTTTAACCTTTCAATTTCACCATTAGCTTTTTCAAGATAAGCCCCTTTTGACTTTTGAGCATAATAAAGCTTATCTTGTGTCGGAACATATATCAATCCAAGAATAGGTTTTTTCTTATGTGTTAATGCTATATTTACGGTAAATTCTCCATTTTTTTTGACAAATTCTTTAGTTCCATCAAGAGGATCTATGACCCAGCACCAATCATTATCCATTCTATCTAAATTATCCTTTGACTCCTCGGATAATATAGCATAATTATTAAATTTTTCTTTTAATTTATTTACAATTATTTCATTTGATACTCTATCGGCTTCTGTTAACGGACTATCATCCTCTTTGTAATCAACATCAAAATCAGTTTCATAAACATCAAGAATTTTTCTTCCGGCCTTTTTTATAATATCTTTACAAATTTTCAATTCATCAATCAAATTCATTTAAACTCCTTCCGGTTAGCACTTTTCTCCAGCTAAATTATATAGTATATAATAAATCTTTTAATATTTTTTTAAAACCCGCTTCGTGGTTTTCATTAATCATTATCCAAATTAAAAATTGCTTCACATTTTTTTAGACTAAAACTAAGATTCAGATACAAAAAAACTTAAGTGTAATCCCTTTGTAGCAAAAAACAAAATATACAAATAATCAACCCTAGCTACTCCGAATAAAACACTTTAAAGTTTATACAAGAAGCTTCTGTTTTCAAATTATTAAGGATAATCTGAAATTATTAATTTTATGTCATGCTGAACTTGTTTTCAGCATCTTCTTTATACTATTTTTTTATTAACTTGTTTCAGCATCTTCTATAAGCCATACGTTTTAATTAACTCGTTTCAGTATCTATATAATTCTAAGCTTTTTACATAAGGAAATTCCGAAACAACCATGAAACAGGTTCAGGACATGGTTTTTTCGGAATAACTTTTTTTATGCCATTTCCACGCAGTTCTTATAATATCATCAAGGTCATATTTTCTATCCCAATCAAGCAGCACCTTTGCTTTCTTGCTATCCGCAATTAGAATCGGAGGATCCCCTTCTCTTCTATCTGCCTCTTCTACTTCAAAATCAATCCCGGTTATCTTTTTTGCTTTATCTATTATCTCCCTTACGGAATATCCTCTACCGGATCCCAGGTTGAAAAATTCTGAAGATTCTCCCCCGAATAATCTTTCAAGAGCTTTAAGATGTGCTGAAGCAAGGTCATTTACATGTATATAATCTCTGATACATGTGCCATCTCTTGTTTTATAATCAGTACCAAAAATATATATTTTATCTCTTTTTCCCAGAGCAGTTTTTAAAACCAGAGGTATAAGATGGGTTTCGGGCTCATGCATTTCCCCAATCGTTGCACTTTCATCAGCTCCGGCAGCATTGAAATATCTCAGTGAGCTGTATTTGAGATCATATGCTCTATTATAATCCTCAAGTATATCTTCAACTGTTAGTTTTGTTTTACCGTAAGTATTTATGGGCTTTTTTGCAAAATATTCCTTAATTGGTACGGATTCTGGTTTGCCATAAACTGCAGCAGTAGAAGAAAAAATAAAATAGTTAATATCGTGTTCAAGCATCCTATTTAGCAAGTTAAAAACATTTACCACGTTGTTTTTATAATATTTTTGGGGCTTTTCCATAGATTCACCAACAAGTGAAAACGCCGCAAAATGCATAACTGCACCTATATTATATTTTGAAAACACCTCATCAAGCTTCTGAGTATTTGCAATATCACCTTTAATAAAATTATCCGATAAAACCAGTTTTTCAAAACCTGTTGATAAATTATCATACACAATTACTTTAAATCCTCTATCCTGCAGCATCTTTACCATATGAGAACCTATATACCCGGCTCCGCCTACCACCAATATTGTATCTTTAGACATGTAACCACTCCTTTTTATCAACGTATCGGAACATCGCACAACGCACAAAGTTTGAAAGCTAATTCTTTGAAGAAAACCAAAAAATA
>CAZMFS010000166.1:0-5321 GCA_964565585.1 uncultured bacterium | reverse complement strand
ATAAATTAAGAAAAGAACTTAATGCTTTTTATGTTAAGGATGGAAATAAATACTACCCAAAAACAACATATCTAGAAAACCTCTATGTACGAATAAAACCTACCGAACTTGAAATAAATAATAATATTTTTATTCTCGGTCATAGAATTATTCCTTTTTTAAATCGTGAAGTTAATATATTAGATGCTGAATTGATCTATAAAAAAGATAAAATCCAGACAATAAAGAAACAATTTCTTATGGACAGGGTTAATATTTATTTCTCCCTTCTTGATTTCAAGAGATACCCAATTATTGATGTAGATGAAAATAACTCTAAAATAAAAACACTTGTTTATGATTTAGAAAAATTTTATAAAGACCATAATTTCAAATATGGCGACCATATCATTTGTAAAATCAATAGTTTTGACGATGGGATTTTTTCTATTTCTTATGAACCAAGAAATGAATATGAATTAAACTATCCTGCAATAAAGAATAATGACAAAATATTTTTAGACTATTTAAAACAGGCTATCGATAAAGACATGTCAGTTCCAAATGCAGAAAAGCAATTAATGTATGCATATTATTACTTTTCAAATAATAGTGATGCTGATCTGGAATCCGGATTAACCTCCTTTGGTCCTCTAATTTCAAGGGAGGATACAAATATAACAATAAAAGTTTTACCTAATGGCATAAAAGTGCTCCATAAAGCCGATGAAGAATTCGATGAGGAAAAATATCTTAACAAACATAATATGACCGATATTGATAATATCGAAAATGTAGATGATATAGATACTATTGAACAGTTTTTTAAATTTTTAAACATCCCTATGAATACCACTATAGTAAGAGCATTAATATTTAATCAAATAGAGGAAAATGATATTTTTAACCCAAACGAAATTATTAAAACCATTTTTAAACACGAATATCTTGAACAAAAACTTGTTATGAAACTTCAAGAATTATTAATTGAAGAATATAAAAAGATAAACACCTCAAAAAGCGATATTTCTGAAAAAGACCCTATCTATTTAAAAACAAAACAACTACGGAAGAAGTTAATTGATAACCATCTTAAGATATATGATTTTGTCACCATGTTGGAAAAATATTTTAATCATGAAAATATTAGTGATAATTATTTCGGAGAAATTAGAAAGGTCTTATATCAAAATTCACTGCACTTATATCATTTAGAAAACAAACCCAATACTATTAAATGGAAAAAATTCGACAAGTCGGTGAAAAATATATTTGAGAGTACAGATTTATTATTAAAAAAAATAAAAGATGACCTAAACTTCAAAGAATTTGTAAAAGATCATGAAATATATCTTTTTACTGTTTATCTGGGTTATAAACCCGGAATTATAAATAGCAATATTTACAGATATGTCACAGCAAAAGATAATATATCCCTGGATAAATTGGCAGAAGCCATTATCGAAAGCTATGAATTAAAATCAAACTCCTTTTACGAATTCCACAGCTTTAGCAATTACTGGAACAAATCCAAAAATGTTTACAAACCGGATAAGCATAAAAAAGAAAATCAGTTATCTACATCAGAACAAATTAAAAATGTCTTCTCGGTAACAAATAAACAAATGTGGTTTTGCTATCACCTACCAGAAACCAAAAAAAATAGGGATGGCTGCTGGTTTGAATTTTTAATAACTTTTGATGATGTCGACTCTCCTAAAATGTATCATGACGATTTCAAACGGGGATATCATGTGATTAAGGAATCAGGAAAAAGCCCTATAAATGATGTAGAAAAATACAAAGATCATAAAAAATCAGCCAATGATCAGATGAATGTTGAAAAAATTAAACGTAATGCAGAAAAAAAATATTTTGAAAAATTATTCGAAAAAAATAATGAAGATTCAAATCCCGACCATGAATAGTTCTGCTTATATTTAAGCTTTTAACATTGCTTGGTTTAAATTCATAGAAATAATTCCGAATTTTCATAGTTCTTAATTTTAGAAATTTTCAATTAAAAAGAAAAAAGGAAATGCACTTTTAAGATACATTTCCTTTTCCATTTTTTACTTACGATGGATTAGAATCAAAAGTAAATGTTGGGTCATCCCAGTTAATTTCAAACCAAAGGTTGTTAACATTTGTTCTATCTGCATACCAATCCTCAGCAGAACCTGAATAATCTCTTATAAGAGGATAATCCCCCACATTAGTACTTCCCGAATATTCGAAAAAATATAAATCAAAGTATGTACATGGGGAACCTTTTGCAAATTTGAACTTTATAACATAAGGTGGATTCGAAGGATTTTCTCCAAAATTGAACCTTATAAATCCATAATAATAGTTATTTCCCTTGTAAATTTCAAATTTTATATAACTATCCGGATTCATATAGATTTTTATACCACCATCCGGATAAATATACAAACCTTCACCTGCAAGTTCATCAGTGCTATAAATTCTTAAAATATCTCCTTCATATTCTCCATAAAGGGTTATACTTGCAGGGTCATTACCAAACGGATTGGTAACAGTTGCTTCCCATCTTGACTCAGATGAATTATAAATAGCCATATCTTTAAAATCTTCATATACCTCAAAAAACATTAAAGGATTATACAACCAGTTTTGAAATAAGTATGTATAATTGGTGTTGTAATTCGTATCAAAATCATTATCGAGAGCTACATTATGAAAATCATCATATGCACTTGTATAATCTATACCTCCTGATATCTCGGGTAATATATTACTACTGGAATCAGTCGATGAGTCATTTCCACATCCTAAAAAAGCAAAAACAAAAATAACAGCCAACACAATTGCAAATAACTTTTTGAACATAAAAACCCCTTTCATTTAGGTTAAAATTATTTAATAATTCAGTATACTTAAAAAATCTGAAAAAACAAGTTTGTTGAAATCAGCAGAGTTTTTTTAATTGAAAGATGAAAATTACTGAAAGCAACTCCTTTGAAGTTAAAACCTTAAAAGTAATACAAAAAAATTCTTTCTTTTAAAATATCAATGATAATTTACAATTGAAAGTCCTGCTTGAACTACCATGAAGAAATAAAAATATAAGAAGAATGTAACTTAAGATAAAAAAAGTATAGTGAATTTAAAGATTTTATTAATTTGAAGAGTGATACCCTTTAGGTATAGTATAAACTAATCCTTTATATATCTAGAAAATAAAATTACTGATAATACTGAAAACCATTCCCGGAAGTGCTATTAGATATAATAATCGAACATAAATCCTGCCCTTTTTAATAGATTGACTTTTTAACAATTTTATTCCAAGGAATAATATAATCATATTGGTTAAAGAAATTAAAATTAAATAGCTAACTCCAAAAATTCCTAATATTACAGGAAGATAGGTCAATATAACCTCAAGAAAAAGCAGTGAAGATGATATATACAGGGATTTCTTTCTTCCGATTAAAATAGGAATAGATTTTATATTTCTCTTTTTATCCCCCTCTAAATCCATGGCATCCGCTGCGATTTCTTCACTTAAGTCAAAAAGAAAAATCATTAAGCTAAAAATCAGTACACCTATATTCCAGGGATTATCAACTACGATCCCTCCAAATACGATTGTAAATCCAACCGAAAAACTGACAAATAAATTCCCGAAAAATCCCTTTTCCTTGTACTTCCAGTTATATGAAAAACTAATAATCCAGAAAATAATATACAGCAAGACAGCCAAACTGCTAATAAATACTGCTGACAGTAAACCCAGTCCAGTTATTATTGAAGCAAAAATTATAGCTTCTCTTGCAGAAATCATCCCTGAAGGAAGGGGTCTCTCCGGAGAATTAATTTTATCAACTTCTATATCGAAAATATCATTTAAAATCATTGCTGAACCGGATAGGAAAAAACCGTATGTGAATCCCAGAAAAAGATTTAAAAAAGACGGGAAATTACCCAGTGAAACTATCTCCCCTAGAATTACACATACACCTGCAGAAAATGGCAGTTCGGGTCTTATCAATCCAATTAATCCCTTAATCTTATTATAATTAAGCATAGAAGTCCTCTCAGGTCTAAATTATTTTTCCCAGAATAAATATAATTAACTACCGAACTGTCCTGTTAGTGTCCCGTACTGTAATATATGCCCCTTCATTGCTATCTGTAATTGTTCTTTATTAGCATTCTTTTTTAAATCAAGCATAATGTCCAGCACATATACTTTAAATTCATATTTGTGAGTACCAAAAGGTGGTTTAGGACCCCTGTAATAATGTTTTCCTCCATAGGCACTCCTGCCCTGCAGGGCATTTTCAAGTGATGGCACCACTTCTTTTCTCGGTATCCCCTCCGGTATAACATCAAAATCTGCAGGGATATTTCAGATCAACCAGTGATTAAAAACACCTATAGGATGGTCCAGATCATCCATAATAACTGCAATTGATTTTGCATTTGAATCTATTTTACCCAGCTTCAATTGGGGCGAAATATCTTCTCCCCTGCCGGTAAATTTAACCGGCATATCCCCGTCATTCTCAAATGCATTGCTCGTTACTTCTAAATTAACTTCCGGATTCACATAATCGGCTACATTGGTAATCCTTTTATACACAACAAAAACAATTATTAAAAATAAAATACCTGCAAATCCCATAAGAAAATACTTCATATTTTTCCCCTCTGTCTTAACATTAATCAATATTTATATTCAGTTTAAATGCAATTTAATAATATTTTAACAGATATATCGTATCTATTGAATAATATTCTATTATTCAAAAATAAATCTCTAGATTAATAATTATCTAACTCAATAATTTAGACCCGGTGATTAGTGTCTCAAACACCTTTTTATTTTAAAAAATATAGACATCAATGAGAAGATGTTTAAATATTATAAAATTATAATAATTTAAAAGATTGTACAATTATGAAGTCCTAACACCATTTAATATTATTATCATATCCGGAGTATCACTAAGCTGCGGTTATATGATGCATGATGTTTCTTTATTTAACTGGATTAACAAATGAACAGGGTAAATTCACGCAGCATTTACCGCATACCTCGGTCAGCTCAAGATCTGAATGCAATTCATCATTGTATGATAACATTTCATAACATTTGTGCCTATCAAATGAGTCAACTTTTAATGCATCATTAACGCATCTTTCTACACATTTTTTACAGATTCCTCTACTCTTATAAAGACAGTATTCCCTATTATCTCTTTTTGATGGCTCTATTTTTAAATTAGTTACTATACTTCCAACCCTGCCGCAGCATCCTTTATCCGTAATTAACATATTATTCAAACCGAATTTTCCCAAACCCGCAATAT
>CAZMFS010000165.1:0-5354 GCA_964565585.1 uncultured bacterium | reverse complement strand
GCTGTTTTTCCTGTTCCGGTTTGTGCCTGACCTATAACATCTTTTCCCTTTATAATTTTGGGTATTGCCTGTGTTTGTATGGGGGTTGCCTCTTCAAAGCCCATATCTTCTACTGCTTTGTTAATCTTTTTTGATAATCCTAATTCCTTAAACTTTTTCTTTTCCATAAATAATTCAATCCTTCTTTCTTTTTTAATTAATTATTTTTGTTTATAACCATTATAAACTGCTGAAATAGGACAATATTTAAATTCTCTAGTCACTTATAACTAAAAAAGTAAATATTTTATCTGCAAATAATCAAATGATTTTTATTGTAATAATGATTTTTAATTGAATTATTACTTAAGAAAATTAAGAATTTAGAGATTTAAAATCCCAAAAAAGATTAATTTTTAAAAGAATTAACCTTACCCACGCCAATTTTCAAATTAAGAATCTTAAAAATCCTTATTAGTAAATAAAAACTCATATTTTTACAAATTACTACTTCGCCACATAGAAACTACCCTATTACAGAAATAAGTCAAGCTTTGTTTTATTTTAAGACAAATAGCGTTTATGTATTTGTTGATAATTACTATCTTAATTTATAGACAAAACTAATATTAATAAAAAAACTTAATAGTTTTACATATGAAATATTTAATAATTTCTACGCTTGGTTCGAAAATATCAATGAACTGTAAACCATTATCCTAGATCCATCAATCTTTTTTAAAGTTATTAATTTAAAATTTTAATAATTTTCTTTATTTCATTTGTTTATATTCTATAAAAACTTGAAACAAAATCATTTTAGTGATTTTATTACGAACATGAACAACTAACTACTAACAACAAAATCTTCAGGGGTATAACTTCCGTTATAAAAATTGCCATGGAAATTCTTAATATCACATTCCTTTAACAGATTTTTGAACTGCATCATCAATAGAATGCTGCAGAAATTTGGGTAAACCCTTTATATTTATATCTAAAAACCCATGTACAATTAGTGACCTTGCCTGTTCTTCACTAACCCCTCTTGACATAAGATACTCAATTTGTTCATCTCCAATTTTACCAACTGATGCTTCATGGGCCAGCTCAACATTCTGCTTGCTGCTGTTTAAAGATGGTGAAGAATAAATCTTACCTTCTTTTTCCAGAATTAGGCCATTACATTCCATAAATCCGCTGACATCCTCAACAGTAGCTTCAAGTTCAACAGGCGCTGTAATATCTCCACCATTTGTAACTGTTCTGCTTATAATATCACCTCTTGCACCTTCTGCATTTAACTGAATTTTCCCCCCAACAAAAAGATTGGTTTTTTCAGGAGCATACAAAATTGAATTTAATCTTGCAGAACCATTTTTCCCATTAATGTATACAACAGGAGAAGTTTCAGTTGATTTTACTTCCTTAAGAGATACGTAGTTTGACATATATTGAGCGCTTTCCTTAACTTCGATAGCAGATCTAGGTCTTACAATAACTCCAGGAGCCCAATCATGAATCATTGTGTATGAAAGAAATGAATTCTTTTTTAAAAAGGTTTCTGTTATTCCTATATGATATCCTTCCTTTACATAATTACCGGAAGCACATCCATTAATAATATGAAGTTCGCTATCTTCTTCTGCAATTAGAATATTATGTACAACCTGCTCTTTTCTTGTCGCCTTTATATAAAAACATGCCTGAAGCGGAAAAGTTACTTTATGTCCCTTCTTAACTCTTATAAAATATCCCTTTGGTTCCTGATCCTCATAAGCCATCTTTGTATATTTATCCTTCTCTGGATCAACTAACTGCCACATATAATCCTCAACCCATTCGTATTTTTCAAGAGCCATCTTAATAGGCATTAATTCTACGCCCTCTAGATTCAAATCCACTTCAACAATTTCATCATCTACAAGTATATATGAACCCGAACTATCTTTATTTTCAGGCGTTATTCCAACATTCAACATTTTTTCTCTATCTTCTTTTGATAAATTTATCCTCTCTTCTGACATTCTATACACCCCTTAAAACCGTTTGTCTGTATTTCATCAAATATTTCATGTGGATTACCGTGGCATGAGATTTCACCATCCACCATCACATATGCTTTATCTGCTTCTATATAATCAAGAATATATCCTGTATGAGTGATAATTAAACCCATTTTAGTTCTATTTTTAATTTTATAATCCAGAGATTTCTGCAATAAATGTTTTGCTTTATTTCCAATAATCTGTAGATTCTCTATATCTACCCCTGACTCAGGTTCATCAAGAAGAACGAGATCGGGATTTTGATGGATTAACTGAAGTATTTCAGATTTTTTCATCTCCCCACCGGAAAATCCAAGATTTAAATCCCTATTGATATAACTTTTTAAATTTAAATCCTTAATCTCTTTCTGCTTTAATTTTTCATCTTCATCAATAATTTTTAATAATTTTTCAAGTGCAACACCTTTTACAGACGGGGGATGCTGATACATAACTCCTATTCCAAGTTGTGCTCTTTCATTAAGTGACATTTTTGTTATATTTTTTCCTTTAAAGTTAATCTTGCCTTTAGTAACTTTATACTTTGGATAACCCATTATCGTTAAAAGCAATGTGCTTTTGCCGCATCCATTTGGTCCAAAAAGAATATGTGTTTCCCCCTGGGGGATAGTCAAATTTACACCATTTAATATTTCTTCATTTTCCACTTCCACATGTAGATTTTTAATTTCAAGTTTGTTTTTTTTCATTAAAAAATCATCCTTTATTCGCTTTTACTGCCGGACCTTTTATTAATTACATTTTTTCCTTTATCAAAATCAAACATCTGTTTTATAGATTGTACTGAACCAAGAACTCCGCTTGCTTCATATGGAAGCAATACTGTCTTATCATTTTCCTGTATAATTTTTGAAAAAGCATCTATATATTTTATGGCAATTAAATAATCTCCTGTATCGGTACCCGTTTGCTCAAGACCGCTTTTAACTTTTTTTATAGCCTCAGCCTCAGCCTTTGCTACTTTAATTCTTGCTTCAGCCTGACCTTCTGCTTCAAGAATTTTGGATTTTTTAACCCCTTCAGCTTTTAATATTTCTGATTTCTTTTTTCCTTCTGCTTCTAAAATTGCGGCTCTTCTATCTCTTTCTGCTCTCATCTGCTTTTCCATAGCATTTTTAATATCTTTTGGTGGATTAATATCTTTTAATTCTACACGATTAACTTTTACTCCCCATTTATCTGTGGCCTCATCAAGAATAGTTCTTAATTTCTGATTAATTGTATCCCTGCTGGCAAGAGTTTCGTCTAAATCTAATTCTCCTATTACATTTCTTAGTGTGGTTTGGGTTAGTTTTTCAATTGCAACAGGAAAATTATTTACCTCATAAGTTGCCTTTACCGGATCAGTTATCTGAAAGTAAAGTAAAGCATTGATTTCTATTGTAACATTATCCTTTGTTATGACATTTTGCTTTGGAAAATCATAAACAGTTTCTCTTAAATCTATTCTTGGTGTCAAATTCTGTCTCATAATAGTTTGACCATCAACATCCTGATATTCTCTTTGATTTATTTTTCTTGCACTTTCGAAAATAGGTACTATAACATGTATACCACTATCAAGTGTACGGTGATACTTACCCATTCTTTCTACAATCATTACTTCAGCCTGTTTTACAATTACAATACCTTTTGCTAATACTACAAAAACCAAAAAAGCCAGTATAATTATCGTATATAAGCCCATAAGTCCCCCTTTTAATTACTTTCTTTATCTTTTCTGCTAACAATAACTTTATTACCCTCAATCTTTTCAACAAGAATTTTTTCTCCTGTTTCAATAATATCATCGTTAATTGATTTGGCTTTCCACATATCACCATAGATCTGCACATATCCACTTTCTTTATCGATTTTTTCTCTAACAATTCCTTCTTTTCCAATTAATCCCGCCACGTTAGTATTTTCTTCCTTTCTTCCATACAGATACTTTAGGAAAATATCCCGTAAAAAAGCAAATATCACAATATTAATTATAACAAATATTAACCATTGAATAACATGATAATCAGGTATTATTAGAGAAATTAAAGACGTAAATACAGCCGACAACCCGAGAGTAGCTGCGAAAAAACCGGGAGTAAATATCTCCATTACAATCAATATTGCACCAAAAATTAACCAGTAATAAAAAGGCATTCTACTCCTTCCTTTCTATTTTACAACGAGGTGGCATTTGTGTTTTATGTTTATTATTCTCTATCATCCTTTTGGTCTTTTCAATTACTACTTTTTTGTCCATATTTATACATAAATTAAAACCTTTAGTTTTCATATTATAATATTTTCTTATTCCAAATTCAAGCTCATCATAGGTTAATCCAATTTCTTTTTCATCCGTTTGACTTTTCCACAGCCCTCCAGAAGGAGTTTGAGTTAGTATTCGTTCTGGAACTTTAAGCTTTTTTCCTATATTAATTACCTCTCTTTTAAAAAGACCGGCTAAAGGAAGAATATCAGCTCCGCCATCTCCGTATTTTGTAAAATAACCTATTTCTAATTCTGTCCTATTACCTGTCCCTACAACCATGTAATTATTTATTTGGGCATAATAATAAAGAAGCATCATTCTTACTCTCGCCTTAGTATTTGCCAACGCAAGTTTGTTTTTTTTATTATCCACATTTGCAAGATTTGGATTTATTTCTTTATTTTTCGTACTTTTAAGAAATTCATGGAAAATATTTTCAAAATTTATATATTTATAAGGTATATTGTTATTTTCTAATAGGTATCTAGCTTTATTTTCTTCTTCTGAGCTATTACCACATGGCATTATTAAGCAAAGAATATTTTTTGTAAATATTTTGTTTGCAAGCTTTATTGTTACAGATGAATCTATACCTCCTGAAGCACCAATAACAAGACCTTCAAGTCCAGCCTCTTCTAACTGGGTTTTTATCCATTTTGGAATTTTTTTTATTAAACTACCATATTCCATAGCAAACCTTTTACTAACTGTTTTTATAGACTTCTAAAGCTTTTTTCAGCAGCTTGATACTTCTTCTCATATTTTTCTCTTCCAAAATATAGGCGATTCTAATCTCATCTTTTCCATCATTATCTGAAGCATAAAAACCGCTTGCGGGAGCAACCATAACTGTTTCTCCATCTTCCTGAAAATCGGTTAATAGCCATTTTGCAAATTTTTCGGTATTATTTATGGGTAGTTTTACAACAGTATAGAATGCACCTGACGGCTTATGAGCAACTATACCATCAATCTTATTTAATTCTTCATAGACAATATCTCTTCTTTTGACATCGCCGCTATCCGCATTCAGAACCAGAACCTCCAGGCCCGAG
>CAZMFS010000164.1:0-5413 GCA_964565585.1 uncultured bacterium | reverse complement strand
TATCTCTTCATTTATATCCTTCCACATCTCTTGTTCATCGTATTTATCTCTAAGTGTTTGTAATATCATAGAAATTACATTTAAGGGGTTTTTAATTTCATGGGCTAGCGTATAAGAAATATATTCAATAGAAGATTTTAGCTTTTTATTTTGGTCTTTAGTGACATCCTGGATTTTTTTAAAAATAATAACATTTTCAAAATTTTCTTTCCATTTAAAAGAAGTAAAAACAATATCTGCATAGAAAGGTTCTCCCTCTTTAGTAGTAATTTTATAAGAAGAATAAAGTTTGTTTTTTAACTCCCCTGACTCATTAAGAAAAGTAAATAAATCAAAAATATTTATTTCATCTTTATTATTAATTTTGAGATTTTTTTTAGCTTCTTTATTGATAAGTATAATATTACCTTCACTATTAAATAATATGAATCCAAGCTTCATATTGTTAATTACAAATTGTAAAAGTTCAATATCCCTAAGTATCCTGTCTTTCATTCGTTTAAAGTTATCTACCAGATCATTAATTTCTTTACTTCCTTCAATATCGATATCTAAATGAAAATTTCCATTAGCAATCTCCTTGGTGCTTCTATTTAATTTTTTTAAAGGTTTGATCATTAATAAATAAGTAATATATATAAAGATTATTGAAAAGAGAAATATAATTGAATAATAAATTAATAAATTATTAACAAATATATCTGTCCAAAAATTCTTTGGGATTCCTTTTTTTACAATTAGTTCTGTGCCATTTTTTCTAAAATAATAAAAATAATTGTTATTTATATACAATTGTCTTTTGCTTTTTATTTTATTTAAGTTATTTTTGATGTTTAAATCTATTTCTCCAATAAATTCATCCTTATTAACTACAAAAATTGTATCAAATACATTGGTAGCAATTAGCTTCTCTAACTGTTCAGTAAAATTAACTTTTTCTTTATATAAAGACTTAACATAATTAACATTTGCCTGTAAGTTGTTTTCTAATTGCCAGTAAGTAAAATTTTTTACAGCAGAAAAAGAAAACCTTCCAAGAATAATAAATATTACAATAAATATAATTATTACAATTAATATTCTTTTTTTCATAATTATTTTGTTTTAGAAAATTTTAAATATTTACTATAACCGTCTGTTTCATAGTATAGCATATAGGTTCCTATTTTTAGACCATTTGTTTTTATTTTTATCGAATTATCCCCATTAATCAACTCGATTTGGTTTTCCTTTATTTTATTCATAGCACTATTATATATTTTTATTGAGCAAGTATCATAATTATTTTCATTATTGTAATATAGTTTAATATAATTTTTTGACGTGGGGTTGGGGTATAAATATATTTTTTCTTTCTCTATTTGAATATTTTTTAGTGATATATCTCTTGTATAGTTACCGCTTTTCATAAACTTATAATTATCATTTTTAAATGAATAGTAGGTTGTATCATTTCCATAAATTAAACTATTCTCTCTTAGTTTGATTTTGTTGATTTCTTTACCTACAAAATATTGATATTTTCTATCTGAAAGATTATATAAAATTACTTTATCAGTAACAACAAGTAAATAAATTTTATCATTATTTAGTAACAGATTATGATATTTTATATTTTTAAATTTTAGTTCATTTTCTATTTGACCTTTTTTATTATAGATTAATATTTTATCACTATTAGTAATAATATATTCCATTGTATTATCATTATCATAATCCAAAACAGTTAATTTATTCAATTTTTTATCAATTTTAAAAATTTTTTCTTTTTTATTATTTTTTATTTTCCATAAGGAATTTTCAGTTAAACAATATGCTGTTTTATTATTTATACAGTAATCAATTATTTCATTTAGATATTGAGAATTATTTTTAAACAAAGACCCATTCTTTAAATAGTAATACGAGTTTAATGTAAAAAATGAATCGATCATAAATTCATATTCTATAATAAAAGTTAAAGTAGAATTATTATATTGATAAACATAAGATTTATTATCAGAATTATTGATTACTATATATTCCCCATTTGAAATAATATTTTGATTTTTAGAAGAAAAAGACTCTAATTCATCAAGCTGGTTCTCAGAATACTTATATATTGTATAATCTGTAATTATTAATTCTTCTTTTATAAATAATATTTTTTCATTTTCAAAGTTATATATTTGCTGATTGTTATTTTTATATAATATAGCGTTTGAATCATAATTCTCAGCATATAGTCCTTTATCTACAATATCAATATTTTCATTGTATTTTGGATAATAATCAAGTCTTGAATTATCTACAGTTAAATGGATTTCTTCATTTACTTCTTCAATATTTGTTATATTTATAAAGGATTTCTTATCATTGAAAGTATCTGTGTTTGGCTTTGTTCGTGATGTGAAATAGGCATTTTCTTTATATAAATCATGAATATCTCCAAAAGAACCTGTGTTTCCCAGTGCCTTATCAAGATCATTCATTCCATCTGCTTCTTCGATATCAATCCCCTTATTATTTTTTCCCATTATCAATGGCAAATTATATTTCTGAAAATAATCAATTTTATTTCTATCCAGATGGTAAATTAATAAGCCGGCTCTATTACTAGATATATTACTCTCTACCATATTATGATATTTCTGACCATCTATAACAATATTTTTATCAAAATTTAACAGATAGGTAAAAGAATTAATACCTGATTCATTTTTATTATCAAGATTATAATATTCCATTAAAAATTCTTCCCGCTCACCAGCTTTTAATCTATATATATTTTGGGTTTTTAAAGAATAGTTTCCACTTGAATTTATATTCATGTAATTATCTATCCATCCCATTTTGACTTTCTGGAATCCTAAAGGATGTGTTGGAAGATGACCTGAATAACTAATCCAGCCCCATCCCATCAATCCCCAAAATCCTACTCCACTAGTTTCCTGTGTTCCATCAATTAACTGATCCATTCCTAAAAATGAACAAAAAGTAAATACAGATGGACCTAATAAAGATTGAGGATAATCGTTTTCTTTTATATCCTGCTTTTCGGATTCCGGTAAAATCATTACTCCATCATTCTTTATATTAAAGTCATTATTAAAATTATAAGAACCTAGACCGTAATTCTTTAAATCTTCAGAGAAAACAGCCCCCGAAATAATATCGCCTGTAGTATCCCCTGCAATATCAAATTCTTCACCATATCCAGCGTGAAGTAATATTATAAAATCATAAGTGTTTAAATTATAATTTATATCTGAATTAGAATATTTTTCTAAAATATCTATTGCTAATTTTCCCAAATTGTCGTTTTCACCATATTCTATCATTTTTTTATCTAACTTTAATATCCGGGTCATATCAATATTATGAATATTAAATTTATTTAAGGATATTTCAGAAAAATATTCTTTTATATCATAATATTCAAAAGCTTTATTATTTTTATTCTCATTCAATATAAAATTTGAGTTTTTATCAATTTTATCAAACAAAGTATAATAATCGTATTCTTTCGGTTTTGTATCATTAATGCTTCTAATATGAAACAACCCATTTCCAGTAGTTTCGGGATTTGAATCCTCAACAAATTCCGCTCTTATAACTAATATACTATAATCTCCAGTCCAGTTTTGTAATTTTGAAGTTCCAGTTTTTAATGACTGTATATTATTACCAAATGATAAAACAATTATATTAAAAAATAAAATAAGTTTAATCAATAATTTCATGTTTATTTAACCTTTCTATTATTTTTTCCTTGGAAAGTGATAGTAAATCTTGCATTTTATCTAAATCCCCATCTGTTATTTTATATACTTTAGTTAAAATATCAATTTCCTTTTGTTGAAGAATCTCCTTAAAATCAATTTTAGTATCATTAATAATATGTTCTCTATCATAATAAAGATATTTTCCTTCTGATAGGATCATTAATTCTTCAATAAAGTTTTTTAACTCACGAATATTTCCTTTCCAGATATAATTTTTTAAAAAAATTTTTACATCTTCATGCATCATTTTTCTTTCAATATTGTATTTTTTGCTAAACTGTTCAATAAAATAACGAGCAAGAGGAATTATATCATCTTTCCTTTCTCTTAATGGAGGTACTTCTATTTCATAAGAATTTATTCTAAAGTAAAGATCTTTTCTAAATTTGTTATTATTTATCATTTTTTCAATATTTTGATTAGTTGCTGATATAATCCTAAAATCAGAATGGATGCTTTTTTTCCCTCCTAATCTATAGAATTTTTTATCTTCCAAAACTCTAAGAAGAGCAACCTGACTTTTTAAATCAAGTTCACAAACTTCATCTAGAAAAAGAATTCCACCATCAACTTTTTCAAAAATACCTTTTTTTAATGTAGATGCACCAGTAAAAGCTCCTTTCTCATACCCAAACATTTCAGATTCAAAAAGTGTTTCAGGTATTGCACCACAATTTATTGGGAAAAATTTTTTTGAATTTCTATCTGATAGCTTAGAAATATATTTTGCAATTTCTTCCTTTCCAACACCGCTTTCACCTTTTATTAATATATTTATATCTTTTTTCGCGACTTTTTTAACTTCATTTATTAAGTTAACCATTTTTCTATCATTTATAACTAGATTGTCGATATTTAAATTAGATACATTTTCCCCTTTTTTAATAACATTTAATATCTTATTTTTTATTTTGCTTTCATCTCCATCCTTTTCCAAAAAATCTACAGCTCCTATTTTCATAGAATCAACAGCTAAAGATATATTCCCATGGGCTGTTAGCATTAAAACTGGAATATCTGGATACTTTGTTTTTAGTTCTTTCAAATAATCAATTCCATTTTTTTGAGGCATTTTAATATCTAATATAACAAGATTAACAATTTGTGATTTTAATATTTTATCCGCTTCATAAGTATTTTTTGCTCCAAAATAAACATATCCAAGATCCTGTATAATCATTTTTAATACTTTTCTTATATTTTTTTCATCGTCAACTACTAATATATTCATTTCTTTTCCTTAATATCAAAAAGAAGATAGATATCTATTCCTTCATTTTTTCTATTATCCACAAAAACCTCACCCTTATATTGATTCATATACTTTTTTACAAGATACAATCCTAACCCGGTCCCCTCTTTTTTATTTGAAAAGTATGGTTCAAAGATTCTATCCAGAACATCTTCATCTATCCCCCCTGAATAATCCTTAAAATGTATTACCAGATATTTTTTCTTTTCATCAAAATATTTGGTTGAATATCCTTTTTGGAAATTATCATAATAGATTTCAATTTCAATCTTTTTTTTATTATCACTTGCTTCAAGACTGTTCTTTAATAAATTAATCATTATTAAATCGAATTTATGTTTGGAAAAATATAATGCTGGAAGATTCTTACCTTTTGTTATTTCTATTGGATATTCAT
>CAZMFS010000163.1:0-5428 GCA_964565585.1 uncultured bacterium | reverse complement strand
AGATGAAGGCAGCTCTCTTGTATAAAAGGTAGCTGCAGTAAACAATATAGGTGCTGTTTCTCCTGCTATTCTTCCTATACTTACAACTATACCTGTTATAATGCTCTGAAAAGCTGTTGGTAAAACCACCTTCAAAATGGTTGTACTCTTGTTTGCACCCAGTGCTATAGAAGCTTCTCTAAAAGATTTCGGTACAGCTTTAAGGGCTTCTTCACTTGTTTTGATTATATAGGGTAAAACCATTACAGCCAGAGTTAATGCCCCTGATAAAATGCTAACTCCCAGATCAAGAAACACTACAAATACGGTCAGCCCAAATAATCCAAATATAATTGATGGTACTGCTGATAATGTTCCTATTGCAACTCTGATACTTCTAACAAACCAGTTTTTTCCGGCATATTCTACAAGATAAATTGCTGCAAATAATCCTATTGGAAATGCAATTAGTATGGAAGTTAAAGTTAATGCTAAAGTTCCAATAATTGCCGGATAAATACCACCCTCTGTCATTCCTTTTTTGGGAACTTCAGTTAAAAAAGAAAGAGATATAACATCTCCACCCCTTGAAAAAATTGTATATAAGAATATAGCTAAAAATATTAATCCAAATATAGTTGCGAATCTCAATACATTTGTACCTATAAAACTTTTGATATCTCTTTTTGAAATCTTCATTTTTTCTCCTTTATTATATGAGTTATTAAATTAGAAATAAAAGTAATAATAAAGAGAATAATTCCTATTGCAAAAAGTGAATGAAAATGAAGGCTCCCCAGTGTAGCTTCTCCCATTTCAGCGGCAATAGATGATGTCATAGGCCTGACCGGGTCAAAAATTGAATCTGGAAAACCGATTGATCCCCCGGCAACCATAAGAACTACCATTGTTTCTCCTATTGCTCTACCAAAGCCAAGTATTATACTAGTAATTACACCGGACTTTGAAGCCGGTAAAACTACCTTTGTAATAGTTTCCCAGTTATTTGCTCCTAATGCTAATGACGCCTCTCTCAGTTCATTTGGAACAGAATTAATAGCATCTTCAGATATGCTTGCAATAATCGGGATAACCATAATTGCAAGAATAAGACCTGCTGTAAAAGCATTTAATCCTATCGGAACCCCAAACAGATCCCTAATAAATGGAGCAAGTACGGTCATACCGAACAAACCGTATATAACAGAAGGTATTCCAGCTAATAATTCAATTACCGGTTTTAATATCTCTTTGAATTTTTTATTTGCTATTTCTGATATATAAAGTGCTGATCCAACCCCAAGGGGAACAGCAAAAACCAGTGCAATAAAGGTTACAACTAAAGAACTAACAATTAAACCTGCAATCCCAAATGATGGATCAATATGAGTAGGATTCCATTCGGTTCCAAAAATAAAATCAAATACACCAACTTCAGAAAAAGTTGGAAATCCCTGTGTAAAAATACTTATTACAATCCCAAATAAAAAAATTATTGAAAATAAAGCTGCTATCAGAGTAGTATATTTAAAAACTTTCTCCTTTATACGATTCATCTTACATCCCTTCTTTCATAAAAAAGGAGATAGAAAAACTATCTCCTTTGGAAATTTTCTAATTTGATTATTTTACTGGTACATAACCTACATCTTTAGCAATTTTTTGTCCCTCTTCAGAATATACAAAATCGATAAATTTCTTAATATTTCCTGTAGGCTCACCATTTGTGTACATAAACAGTGGTCTTGCAATTTTATAATCTCCGCTTCCTGCAGCCTTCATCGTTGGTTTTACACCATCTACGGCAAGAGCTTTAACTCTATTTGAAAGATAAGCCATTCCGATATATCCAATTGCATAAGGTGACCTTGCAACTGTAGATGATACTGCTTTATTCGAGCCCAATCTTAAAGCATCCTGACTGTATTTATTTCCATCCAGAGCAATTTCTTTAAATGCTTCAAAAGTCCCAGATGAAGAATCTCTAGACACAACTACTATACCTTTATCCGGTCCACCAACCTGTTTCCAGTTTGTTATTTGACCAGAAAATATTTTTTTTACTTCTGTTAAAGTAAGACCATCAACTGGATTTTCATTGTTTATTACAACTGCAATGCCGTCTCTTGCAACAATATGCTCTTTTGGATTAACACCTTTATTTCTGGCAATTTTACGTTCTTTTTCTTTCATAGGTCTTGAAGCATCTGCGATATCTGCTCTACCATCGATTAATGCTGCAATCCCTGTTCCAGATCCCCCACCTCTGACTGATACTGTAACATCATGTTTGTTCATAAATTCTTCTGCTGCTCTCTGAGCAATCGGAAGAACCGTAGTAGAACCTGTAATTTGCACTCTTTGATCTGATTCTGCATTAATATCAACAACTGATACCAGTGAAAGTATCATAACTAAACTTAAAACAAATATTATTTTCAAACTCTTATTCATAAATTAACCTCCTTTGTTAATTCATTTGAATTATATAATCAGAGTTTTAAGTATTTATGAATAAAATGTTAAGATTGTGTTAAGATTAATATATTGTTAATTTTAATAACTAGTATGAAATAAAATATTATCAGATAATATTGGATTTATAAAAAAAATAAAAAGATATAGAAATAGAAAATTTGACAAAAAAAAAAAGAGCAGGATGAACCTGCCCTTTAAAAGATTAATTTTATTTAAATCAATTATTACTATTCACCTTTTTTAAATTCACCATACATATTATTTAGAGGTTGGAATTTATCTCTATATTCTAAATATTTTTGGTTATATTCTTCAAGAAAATCGCTTTTATTATCAACTTTTTTAGCTAACGCATCAGACTGTGGCATAAGTTTCTCCACAACATCATCTGCATGGTTTTTAGTATTTTCTGCCTTTTCTATAAACTCGTTAGCCATATCTTTTAACCTACCGGATTTAACATAGTTCTTAATAGTCTTTAAATTTGCTAAATAATCTTCTGCATCAATAGCAATTTTACCAATGCTTCTTACAGTCTCTTTTGAGTTTTTCTTTATATTCTCAATTTTCTTAATTGAAACACTCAGATTATTAAGAGTATTCCTAATTTTATTGTATAGTTTTTTATCAACTTCCTCAAGACTGTTTGCTTGCTCCAGATTGTTTTCAAGCTTTGTAAACTGTTCCTCATTGGATAAAACTTTATCGTATTTTTTAGCATTAGAAACAAAATTGTCAATCTTTTCCGCTCTGGACTGTATAAGTTTAAATTTCTTAATTTTATTTTTTATATCTTTATTTAAACCTTCAATTTGTCCTAAAATTTCAACCAGCTTTTTTTCAGGGTCAATACTTTTTAGTTCTTCCTGATCCATAACGAACTTATGAGGAGCTCTATCTTTTGAATATGCAACTATTTCAAAAGATTTTTGACCTTCATTAAATTCATACTTCGTACCTGGAACATCTTCTGCAAAGTAACCTTTCAATTTTTCAGCATCAATTTCCAGAATACTCAATATGTTTTGTTCTTTCAAATCATTAAAAATTGAATAAATTGCCTGAACGCTTTCACCCTCTTTACCGGGCATCTCACCATCCATTCTTGTATAATAAATATCAATTCCTGCACTTAAAGCAGAAAGAGCTTTCTCTGTATTTGTAATAGATTTTAAATCCTCTTCTATTTGCCTAGATGGTAAAATAAATGAAATAACAACCGCCGCAAGTAAAATAACTATAATAATATCTAACAGTATATAACTTTTACCCTGTTTATTCATAAAACACCTCCAAATCTGTTAAAACTATCTTAGCAATATCTGACAAAAAGTCAATAAGAAAATCCCGAACAAAACATATATTATCCAACGGCTGAAGCCATTGTTAGGATTGGCATAAACATTCCAATAACAAGTGTCCCAAGTATACCTCCAACAAATACAATCAATATCGGTTCTAAAGATGCAGTAAAAGCTTCCAATGCTGCATCTACCTCTCTCTCGTAAAAATCAGCAATTTTTGTTAACATCTCTTCTAAAGCACCGGATTTTTCCCCAGCACTTATCATATGAATTACCATTGGTGGGAAAACTCCAGATTCCTTTAAAGGTTTGGATATTTCCGAACCTCCAGAAATACTTTGACGTGCTTCAAGTATTGCATCCCTGATAACAATATTTCCAGCAACATTTGCTGTTATTTCAAGTGCCCTTAATATCTCAACTCCACTCTCAATAAGGGTTCCAAAAGTTCTTGTAAATCTTGCTACGGCGGCCTTTCTTGACAAATTACCAATAATCGGTAATTTTAACCGCATACTATCTATAAATCTCTTTCCTTTTTCGGTTCTTTTTAAAATAAAGAATATTCCAATAAGAGCAGCAATAGCACCAAAAATTATAAGAAAGTTTTGCTGCGCAAATTCACTAAGATTTATAATAAATTGTGTTAATCCCGGTAACTCCTGGTTAAAGGAAGAAAACATTTCCTGAAATTTAGGGATAACAAAATAAAGCAATCCGAATACAACAATCGTAGCAATTACCAAAATAATCGCAGGATATATCATTGCTGATTTTATCTGACTTTTAACCTCCTCATCTTTTTCCATGTATGTAGATAATCTATTCAAAACATTTGTTAATAATCCTCCTTCTTCACCGGCTTCAACAAGAGAGGTATAAAGAGTTTTAAAAACCTTAGGATGTTCTGCAAGACTTTCATTTAATGGTTTTCCCCCCTCTACATCAATTTTAACTTCTTTTACAATATTTTGTAGACTTTGATTATCAACCTGTTTGGATAATATATCAAGACATTCATCCAGGGGAATCCCCGCTTCCAGCATAGTTGAGAACTGCCTTGTGAAAATTACAATATCTTTTGTTTTTATTCCTGTACCGATGGTTAAATTTAATTCTTTTGGTTTTTTAAACAATGTTTCTATTTCGACATTTTTACTATTAAGAATATCTCTGGCAACTTCTTCGCTTTCTGCTTCGATTTCACCTTCAGTTTTCTGATTACCGATCTGACCAGAATATTTATATACAGGCATTCATTCCCTCCTTCTTTCTTAAATCCCGGCTTTATTAATTTTTTTAATTAAAGCATCGGGATTTGGAGATCTTTTAACGGCATTTTCATAATTTATTTTATTTTTATCATATAATTCAAACAGCATATTATTAAGAGTGGTCATTCCATATTTTTGTCCGGTCTGCATATGAGATTGAATTTGCTGTAATTTATCCTCTCTAATTAAATTTCTTATTGCTGGTGTAGCTACAAGAATTTCATAAGCAAGTACTCTTCCGCCACGATTTGATGGAATTAATTGCTGGGAAATTATACCTTCAATAACAAAAGATAGCTGGGTTCTTACCTGCTGTTTTTCTTCCCCAGGAAACATATCAATAATTCTGGATATCGTCTGTGCAGCTGAAATTGTATGCAAACTTGCAAGACA
>CAZMFS010000162.1:0-5432 GCA_964565585.1 uncultured bacterium | reverse complement strand
ACAGATGAAGAATATGAAAATATTATAGAGAATTACAAATCGTTAATAGTTACATGTAGAAAAACCGAGGAAAATAAAAATAAAAGAATCGGATATCTATTAAGTGCTATAGAGAATAATGTGGATTTTGTAGATATAGATATTCTATCCGAAAAAAACGTCATTAAAAGTTTGAAGAAAAACATAAATAAAAGTGATACGGAATTGATAATATCCTTTCATGATTATAATAGCACTCCTAAAAATATATATCTTGAAAAAATAATAAAAAAAGCATATAGGCTTGGAGCGGACTTGGTGAAAATCGCTACTAAAATTAATAATAGAAAAGATTTAATAAGATTAGTAAGTCTGGCAACAGATGAAAATGTAATTCCTGTAGGAATGAGTGATATGGGTAAAATTTCAAGAATAGTTGCTTCACTTATTGAAGTACCTGTTGTATACACTTCCCTTGAGGGAAAAGAAACAGCAGAGGGACAGATTAACTATAGTAAATTACAAAATATTTTGGAAGGGATTAAGGAAATTGAGTAAATATCTGGCAGTTTCTGGTTATCCGATTTCCCATAGTTTAAGTCCTCTGATATTTGATAGGTTTTTTAATAAAGAAAACGATAATAACTCATACTACAGCAGATTATCAGTGAAAAATCCCAGAGAGTTATTATACATGAAGGATAAGCTGGATCTTTATGGTTTTAATATAACTTCTCCATTTAAACAAAGTATTATCGAATATCTTGATGATATTCAAACTGATGCAGAAAAAATGAACTCTGTTAATACAGTACTGAGCAGCAATAATAAACTTAAAGGTTACAATACAGATTACCATGGGGTAATCAAAAGCTTGAAACAAAAAGGGATTAATCCCAAAAATAAAAGGGTATTAATACTTGGAGCAGGTGGCGCAGCATCTTCAGTAATATTCGGATTAAAAATGTATTCGGATAAATTAACAGTAATCAATAGAACAGAAAAAAAGGCAGTAAGGCTTGCAGATAAATTTGGGATCAACTACATTAGTTACAATAATTTTGAAAATATTATTAAGAATAAAGATCTGCTGATTTCTACAATTCCTGTAAATAAGTTTCCATTTGATTTAAATAGCATCCCCGATGATATAACAATATTCAATGCTTACTATAAAAAAAATCAGCTTGAGGAGTTTGCTAAAAGTAATAATATTAAATATATAAACGGTAAAGATTGGCTTATAAATCAGGCGATAACCGCCTACAATATATTTTTAAAAAGACATTTAAATGATTTTCAAATTAACAAAAATGAATTAGAAATAACAGCAAAGAATATTGGGTTCATTGGTTTCATGAAGTCCGGAAAAACTTCCGTGGGGAAGCAGGTTGCAAAAAAACTGAATAAAAAATTTATTGATATAGATGAACTAATTGAAAAGAAAGAAAACAGAAAAATTTCAAAAATATTTGAAAATAAAGGAGAAAAGTATTTCAGAAAAATTGAAGAAGAAATAATACTGAATCTTGATTGCAAGGATTGTGTGATTTCCTATGGGGGAGGAGTCATAAAAAATCAAAAGATTATAGAGAAAGTAAAAAGTTTCAGCTATAATATATGGCTCTGGGCGGATTCTGAATCTATTATGAAAAGAAAAGAGACGGATAATAGACCTCTTTTTAAAAAAAGCCAAGAAGATATTAAAAAAATGATAAAAAGAAGATTTGAAGCTTATTATAGGAGTTCGGATTTAATAATAAATACAGATAACAAAGCTCTAAAAGGAGTTATAAAACATGCAGTCTATGAAGCAGATAACTTATTCCAGTAATATTGATACTAAAATAGATGTTATTCCCTCAAAAAGTATAATTCTAAGAGTTTTAACTGCTATTTATCTCTCCGGAGAAAAATCAAAAATTATTAATAGAAGCGGATGCGAGGATGAAAAATCGGCTTTAAGGTTATTAAGAGATTTGGGAGTTAGAATTGAAACAGATGGATATATACAGTTTGAAGAGTTTACTAAAAATATTAAAAGAAATATAAATTTTGGAGAATCCGGTTTTTTAACAAGAACTTTTAGTCTGATTCTTGTAGCCAGAGATATGGGTTTTAAAGTTGAGGGTACTGGTTCTCTTAAAAAAAGAAGATTTGATGATCTTCTGAAAGTTTTAAGAAAACTGGATGTTAATGTGAAAAGTTTCAATAGTAAATTACCTTTTAAAATTAGTGGACCTTTAATTAAAAAGAATATATCGATAGATTGTTCAAATACTTCCCAGATATTAAGCGGTTTGCTTCTTTTACTTCCCTCACTTGAAGGAGATTCTCTTGTTGAAGTTAAGAATCTAGTTAGCAAACCCTATATTGATCTAACTCTGGATGTACTGGGTAAGTTTGGTGTTGAAATTAAAAATGAAAACTATGATAGATTTTTTATTAAAGGAGCGCAGAAATTTAGAAAAGTAAACTATAAAGTGGAAGGTGACTGGTCAAATGCGGCTTACTGGGCTGTACTTGGAGCTTTAAAGGGAAGAATAGTTTTAAAAAATTTAAATGTTGATTCAAAACAGGGTGATAAAATAATACTGAATATACTGAAAAAAGCAGGTGCTGATATCAGTATTAAAAAAAAGAAGGTAACTGTAGAAAAAAATAGACTTAATTCTTTTGACTTTGATGCTACAGATTATCCCGATCTCGTGCCCGTTTTAACGGTTCTTGGGCTTAACTGCAAGGGTACATCAAAAATTTCGGGAATAAATAGGTTAATAAACAAGGAAAGCAACAGATTAAAAAGTATTTTAAAGGAGTTTGAAAAACTTGGAGCCGACCTTGAAGTTCAGAAAGATACTCTTATAGTTAAAGGAAGCAGATTGAATCCCGGAAAAGTTAAAAGCCACAATGACCACAGGATAGCCATGGCACTTGCAGTTGCAGGTAAAAATATTAAAGGTGGTATAAAATTAGATAGTTGGATGTCGGTTAATAAATCCTATCCCGGTTTTTTTGATATTTTAGAATCAGTATAAAGGAGCTGTTATGAACAAATGTGGGAGAAATTTTCGTGTTGAAATATTCGGTGAATCTCATGGAGAAATAGTCGGAATTTTAATAGATGGGATACCACCGGGAATTATAATTAAAGAAAAAGATTTTTCAAAAGATTTAAAAAGAAGAAAACCCTATAAGAAAGGAACAACAGAACGAAAAGAAAAAGATCTTCCCCAGATCAAGACTGGAATTTTAAATAATAAAACAACGGGAGCTCCCGTTTTAATATATTTTAAAAACGAAGATGTGGATAGCAGCAAATATGAGAGATTAAAAAATAAACCGAGACCCGGTCATGCCGATTTTACAGCTTATAAAAAATATAACGGATATAATGACTACAGGGGTGGAGGAATGTTCAGCGGAAGACTGACTGCAGGACTTGTGGCAGCAGGAGTTTTGGCTAAAAAAATAATTAAAAATATTGATATAGGGGCGGAAGTAATATCGGTAGGTGGATTGGATTATAATAAAAAAAATATAAGTAAACTTCTAACAAAAAATGATTCCTTTGGAGGAGTAGTTGAATGCAGGGCATCTAGTATTCCGGCAGGTTGGGGAGAACCGTTTTTTGATTCTGCAGAGTCTGTTTTAAGCCATATTTTATTTTCGGTTCCCGGTATAAAGGGTATAGAATTCGGTGCAGGATTTAGAGCAGCCAAAATGAAGGGCAGCGAATTTAACGATGAGATAATAGATAGGGATGGGAAAACTAGCACAAACAATGCAGGCGGCATCAACGGAGGAATAACTAACGGTAATGATTTAATATTCAGAACGGCTGTTAGACCCGCTTCAAGTATATCAAAAAAACAGAATACTATAAATTTAAAAACTGGCGAAAAAGAAAAGATTAAGATAGAGGGAAGACACGATAAACTTATAGTTCTAAGAATGCCTGTAATTATAGAAGCAGTAACTGCCATAGCTCTCGCCGATCTGAAAATTACATCAAAGATGTATGATTAAGATTGTTTTCTGTAGTCTGTTATCTGGATTCGGTATATTTCTAAATAGTTTGTACTTTTCTATTTTAAAACATTAATATTTAGATAGTAATTTTATAGCTGCTTTTAAAAAATTACATAAAATAAATTAATGCTTTTGAAAATAAAGCATATGAAATATAATAAAAATCAAAAATGATAAGTTATTTTCATTTTTGATTTTTTATTAATTTAAGATTTCAGATTAATCTGAAATCTTATTTATTTTTTGTAATTGGGTTACTTGAGAGGAAATACTTAAAATCAGCGGTAATCCGCGTCCATCTGCGTCAGGTATTTTTATTATTTGTAAATTATTTTTTGAAGTACAAACTATCCTGACGTATTAGGGATTCTTCATCTTTCTTACTGCCATTTCTTTGAATCCTTTCAAATAATCATAATTCATTTGTACCTACTTTAGAATTATTTTTTGAGGTACAAACTAACCTGACGTATTAGGTTAGTTATAAAGTAGTTTTAATGAATTTAAGAAGATTCCTGAACTTAAAAATCACTCCAAACAGGGTTGATAAATTAGCTAAAGCCTTGATTTTTCAACATACATCAAAACAACGTATAATGCACAAAATTTGAATGTAATACCTTCGAAGATAATTAAAGAATTAAATTACAAATTACAAAACTAAATGGTTTCTTTTGAAGAATTAATAATAATCTGTTGGAAGTTTATGGAATTATCTCAATTCCTTACTTATAGCTTAATCTCAATCTCAATCTTGGTCTTAATCTAAAAAATTATCTCTGATAATTTCTTTTGTCAGGAATTTTCATTACTTATTTATTTCAATTATGCAAATTCCGGCCGGAGCGAAGTGAAGTGTCGGAATCTTCTAGTATAACATTTAAGTCTTTTCTTCTGAGAAATTAGATTTATTAATTTTGCCCTACCCAGTGGTCCAGTCTTGTCTGCAATTTTCCTCTTTCAATTTTGCCCTTACCCAGAGGGCCGGTCTTGTCTGCAATTTCAAATTATCTTTGATAATTTGACATCCGGAATCATCATGTATTACATTTAAATATTTTTTCTTAATCTTAGACTTAGTCTTAATCTAAAAATCACGAAGTGATTTTTCATGTGCCGATTCTTCTAGTATTACTCTTTAATTTCAAATGCTGTTTGGATATACTTTTAAGTCTTTTCTTTAGAAAAATAGGTATTACTTTTTTACTTAAACTTGCGTTTAAACTAAAACTAAAAAAATCAGCTTTGCTGATTTTTTTTCCCCCTCATTTCAAGTGATTTAAAGTGCTCCTTCATACCCTCAATATCTGCTATAATTTTTGACGTTTCATATATTTTTTTATTCTGTTTATTTATATTTCTCACATCAAGTACTGTCTGCATTTTTATAAAATCCTTAACATTTAATCCTCCTGTAAATC
>CAZMFS010000161.1:0-5434 GCA_964565585.1 uncultured bacterium | reverse complement strand
TTCAAACAGGATACTTTCAAATAAAAAAATAAAACTTTATTTTAATAACAAAAGATTAGAGGGAAGCAAGTATAAAAATTATTGGGCATATAAATTCAACCCGAACAATTCAGCCAGAGGTATTTTAAAGATTGAAGGGAAAAAGTATAATTTAAAATTTAATCAAAAATTAGAAAAAATTTATCAGGATATCGATAAAAGCAAATTAAATAAGTTAGGGAATAATGAAGTTTTACGTATGAATAAATATGAAATTACAAATAAAATAGAAGAGGAAAATAAAAAGAAAAAAGATATCAGCAATAACGTTTATTATTATCTGTTAATAATAGGTTTGATATTTTTAGTATGGATATGGGAGAAATATTGAAAAAAAGTATAATATTAATTTTTTTATTTTTTACCATAGTATCGATTAATTTTGGCCAGTTTACTATAGCAAGAGTTAAATATGATGGAGGTGGAGATTGGTATACCGATCCAACTGCATTAGAAAATTGGCTGGAAGAGCTTAATAGGGAGTTGGGTATTGAAGTTACAGAAGAAGAAAAAATTGTTACATTAAAAGATAAATCATTTTTTAAATATCCCATGCTATTTATCTCGGGTCATGGAAATATTGATTTGAGCAGAAAAGAAGCTTCTAATTTAAGAAAATATTTGCTAAATGGTGGTTTTTTATATATAAATGATGATTATGGTTTAAACAAGAACATTAAGAGGGAGTTTAGCAAAGTATTTTCTGATTTTAAATTCAGGAGTCTAGGCTTTTCTCATAAAATATTTAACTGCTATTACAGATTAGATTATTTTCCTAAAGTTCATAAACACGATGGGAAAAAACCTCAATTATATGCTATTTATAAAAATAATAGAATAGTCGTGCTTTACACACACGAGGCAGATATCGTTGATGGATTAACCGATTACGAGATTTTTAAAGATAAAAAAAGTGATAGAGAAGAAGCCATGAAATTTGCAGTAAATATGGTATTTTTTATTCTCCTTCATAATTAAAATGAGAAATATTTATTGACAAGAATTGATTGAGACACTATCCTATGACTGCGATAGATGTTCTATATCTATCATTTTTGCCAACGCTTGCAAACCAATGCTTATTATAAAATTTTATATAGAGTTTATGTAATTGTTAGTTGAGGTTTATTGTTTTTAAATAATTAAAGGAGGTATTTATATGGCTAAAAAAAGAGTATTAATACTTGGAGCAGCAGGAAGAGATTTTCATAATTTTAATAGTTATTACAGAGATAATGATGATTATGAAGTAGTTGGATTTACAGCTACACAGATTCCTGATATTGATGACAAAAAATATCCTGCAGAAATAGCAGGGGATTTGTATCCTGAAGGGATTCAAATATTCAGTGAGGATAATTTAGAAGAAATAATCAAAGAAAAAGATGTTGATGAAGTTGTTTTTGCATATTCAGATGTATCTTATGAATATCTAATGCACAGAGCAGCAATTGCAAATGCAAATGGTGCTGATTTTAAAGTTATGGGTACAGATACAACAATGGTAAAATCTGAAAAACCTGTAATATCAATTTGTGCGGTAAGAACAGGTTGCGGAAAAAGTCAAACAACAAGAAGAGTTTCTGAAATTTTAAAAGATATGGGAAAAACAGTTGCAGTAATTAGACACCCAATGCCTTATGGAGATTTAAATGCTATGCGTGTTCAGAAATTTGAAAAGCTTGAAGATCTTGAAAAGCATAACTGTACTATTGAAGAAATGGAAGAATATGAACCTCATATAAATAGGGGTAATATTGTATTTGCTGGAGTGGATTATCATGAAATAATAAAAGAAGCTGAAAAGGTAGCAGATGTTATTCTTTGGGATGGCGGAAACAATGACATTCCTTTCTACGAACCGGATCTTCATATAGTTCTTGCAGATCCTCATAGACCAGGTCATGAAATGAAGTATTATCCAGGTGAAACAAATTTCAGAATGGCAGATGCAATTGTTATTAACAAAATTGATTCTGCAAATATGGAAGGTATAGAAAAAGTTAGAGAAAGCATTAGAAAAGTTAACAATGATGCTGAAGTAGTTGACGCTGCATCTCCAATATTCCTTAAAGGAGATAACAAAATTCACGGTAAAAAAGTTCTTGTTGTAGAAGATGGTCCGACTCTTACTCACGGAAATATGAAGTATGGTGCTGGAACAATAGCAGCAAGAAAATATGGTGCTAAAGAAATAATTGATCCAAGAGAATTTGCAGTTGGAAAAATTGCAAGAACATTCCAGAGATATCCTGAGGTTGGAAAGGTTTTACCTGCTATGGGATATGATAAAGGACAAATGAAAGATCTTGAGAAAACTATTAATAAATCAGACGCTGAAGTAGTAGTTATTGGAACACCAATTGACCTAAATAGATTGATCGATATTAAGAAACCTACATTAAGAGTTACATATGAATTACAGGAAATTGGTGAACCAACTCTAGAAGATATAGTTAAAGAAAAAATTAAATAATAATATTATTCAAAAATAAATATAGATAAGAGGTATGATTAATTCATACCTCTTATTTTATTTTAGGAGGTGCTTGCCTAATGTCGAAGGAAAAAGTTGTAATAGCTTTAGGTGGAAATGCAATAATTCGAGAAGGAGAAGAAGGGAACATACATCAGCAGTTCAAAAATACAAGGGCATCTTTGGGAGGTATATTAAACGTTATTAAAGATGGGTATGAGGTAGCAATCACCCATGGAAACGGGCCGCAGGCAGGAAATATGCTTATTAGAACAGAAGAAGGTGTAAAAAAAGGTGTTCCAGATAGACCTCTGGGTGTTATTGTAGCTGATACAGAAGGCGGTATAGGATACATGATAGAACAGTCTCTACAAAATAGATTACAACAAGAAGACATGGATAAAGATGTTGTAACTATTTTGTCCCAGGTTGTAGTGGACCCTGAGGATCCACAGATGGAAAATCCTTCTAAACCAGTCGGACCGTTTTATTCTAAAGATGAAGCAAAAAAACATGAAGAAGAAAAGGGATGGAATATTGTTGAAGACGCGGGAAGAGGTTACAGACGAGTAGTACCTTCTCCAATTCCACAAACTGTTGTTGAAAAAAATACAATAAAAAAACTGGTTAATTCCGGTACTGTAGTAGTAGCTGCAGGAGGTGGCGGAATACCTGTATATTATGATGATAAAGGAAATTTAGAAGGAATAGATGCTGTTATCGATAAGGATTTCGCATCAGCAGTACTTGCTTTAGAAATTGATGCTAAAATATTGGTTATTTCTACAGGAGTGGAAAAAGTTGCTTTAAATTTTGGAAAAGAAAATGAAAAATTTTTGGATGAAATGACAGTAAAAGACTGTAAAAAGTATTTGAAAGAAGGTCATTTTCCACCAGGAAGCATGGGACCGAAAATAAAAGCAGCCATTAAATTTCTTGAAAACGGTGGTGAAAAAGTGTATATTACTTTACCGGAGAAAATCGAGGATGCTTTAAAAAATAAAACCGGTACTCTAATCAAAAAATAAAGGAGGGTCGTTATGGCTTTTAATCTTAGAGGTAGAAGTTTATTGACATTGAAAGATTATACAAAAGAAGAGATTAATTTTTTGATTGATCTTTCTGAAACGTTAAAGAAAAATAAAAATGCAGGAATTTTTCCTAAAAATTTAGAGAATAAAAACATTGCTTTAATATTTGAAAAACCATCTACAAGAACAAGGGCAGCTTTTACAGTTGCATGTACTGATGAAGGAGCACATCCTGAATATCTTGGTAAAAATGATATTCAGCTTGGAGGAAAAGAAACAATTAAAGATACTGCAAGGGTTCTTGGTAGGATGTTTGATGGTATTGAATTTAGAGGCTTTAAACATGAAACAGTGAAAAAACTAGCTAAGTGGGCAGGTGTACCTGTATGGAACGGTTTAACAGATCAATATCATCCAACACAGATTTTAGCCGATTTTTTAACTGTAAAGGAAAATTTTGGCAAATTAAAGGATGTTAAATTTGCATATGTTGGTGATGGAAGAAACAATATGGCAAATTCTTTAATGCTTGGTGCATCAAAAGTAGGGATGGATTTTAAAATTGTTGCTCCAAAAGAGCTGCATCCAGATGAAAAGCTTGTTAAAGAAGCTAAAGAATTTGCAGAAATTACAGATGCCAATATAACTATTACTGATGATGTAGATAAAGGAATAAAAGATGTTCAGGTTATATATACCGATGTTTGGGCATCAATGGGTGAGGAAGAAGAGATTCCAAAAAGGATCGAACTGCTTGAAGACTATAGAGTAAATATGGATATGATTGAAAAAGCAGATGATGAAGTTATCTTCTTACACTGTTTACCATCATACCATGATGATGATACAGATATGGCATCTAAATATCCTGGAATAAAAGAGGTAACCGATAAAGTATTTGAAAGCAAACATTCAAAAGTATTTGACCAGGCAGAAAACAGATTACACACAATTAAAGCTGTAATGGTTGCAACAGCGGGAAAACAGTTTTAATAAAAAAATGGGGATTTAGTCCCCATTTTTTTAGATTAAGATTGAGAATAAGAATAAGAGTAAAAAATAAAAATATTATTTATTCATTCAATTTCATCGTTATTTTTTATCATTTCTATAAATATTTCTTATATTGAAAATAAACTTTTGAATATACCTTTACAAATACTTAGAGTTTCACCTCGGAACTCAGGTTTTTCTTTTAATTATTCGTCTTGTGAGAATGAGGAGATTCATCAAAATAATATAATTTATTAAATATTCGAGTTATAAGTCTCAAGTTTTGTCCAGCCAATTAGGGGGGAGAAACGAAAAATCGAATTTCGATTATAAATCACTTTGTGATTTTTAATACTTGATATCGTATTTATTTAATTTATTATAGAGAGTCTTTCTTGATATTCCCAGCTCTTTTGCAGTTTTAGTTTTGTTCCAGTCGTTGTTTTCGAGTGTTTTAAGAATAGTTTCTTTTTCAGTTTGTTCGAGATTACTGGAAGATATTAATTCATGGGTTTTGTTTTTTTCCGATACTTCGGGATAATTTAGGAAACTTAAAAATGATTTAGGTAGTTCGTCTTTTGTAATAATTTTTTTATCTGTTAAAATGGATATAGATTCAATCAAATTTTTTAATTCCCGTACATTTCCCGGCCAGTTGTAATTAAGAAAGGCAGAGACAACTTCATCGGAAAATCCTTTTATTTCATTATTGTATTTATCATTAAAAGATTCTAAATAATACTGTGAAAGTGCTTTAATGTCGTTTTTTCTTTCTCTTAGTGGGGGTATATTAATGGTTATAACATTTAATCTATAAAATAAGTCTTCTCTAAATTTATTTTTTTTAACCAGAGATTTTAGATCTTTATTACTGGCAGTTAGAACTCTTATATCA
>CAZMFS010000160.1:0-5434 GCA_964565585.1 uncultured bacterium | reverse complement strand
CTGATATTACAATGGAGGGAAGTACTAGATCTATCGAGAGGGAAAATCAGGTTTATAATTATCCAATTTCCTATGAATATTCGGGCGGATATCAAGATAGAGAGGAATTTGAAGAATCACTTGCAAAGAATCTAAATTATCCTCCGGGATTTTCACTCAAAACTGAAGATGAAAATAGATGGTGGTGGGATGAAGAGCAGGATTATCAAAAAATCCTTGTTCTTTTGGGATTTGCAGTGCTTCTGATATACATGGTTATATCAGCTTTATATGAGAGTTATTCCGAACCTTTTATAATACTTATTACTCTCCCCCTTGCATTTGTAGGAGTAATATGGTTATATTATTTATTTAATCTTACATTTGGAGTTCATGCAATAATGGGATCAATGCTTTTAGCAGGCATAGTGGTTAATAATGCAATTATTATGATTAATCATATAAATCATTTAAGAAGAGAAAAGAACCATTCAAAAGTTGAAGGAATAATTCTTGGAGCGGCTGATAGATTTCGACCAATATTAATCACTTCATTTACTACCATCATGGGATTATTACCGATTATTATTTTTTCCTCGGAGCATGCAAAAGGGTCAGAAGAAAAAATATGGAAGCATTTAAGCTATGCAACAGTCGGAGGGTTGACCACTGCAACAATTTTTACTTTAACTTTTATGCCCCTTTTGTACTACTTTTTTGCAAGAAAAAGAAAAAAGGATAAACCGTATCAGGATAGCGGAGTTTGGAGATTTTTAAAGAGTGTGGAATGGAAAACGCTTCCTAAAAGATTTATGGAATTTATAAAAACTACAGATTGGAAAAAAGAAATAAAAGATATTCCTAAATATTTAAAAATGTTTTTTACTAAACTGATCAAGAAAATGTTTGGAAAAAAGAAGTAGGGAGGATTTGCTAATTATGAAAAAGGTATATTTAATACTTTTATTATGTTTTATTGTAGCAGGATCATATGCTATGAGTTTTGAAAAATATCTGAATATTGTTTTTGAAAAAAGTGATGTTCAGCGTGATGTTAAACTTTATAAAAAGAGTAACTACTGGGAGAAAATGAACAATCTGGGTATGATTATTCCAAGAATGGATGTAACCCTTGAAGCACCAAGTTACAGTTTTACCGATGAAACCGAATATACGGACGCATATGGAAAGCCCTACAGCAGAGAAAAATATAGCTATGGGGGAAATATTTCTCTCTCTCAGTATCTTCCTACTAATACAGAGATATATTCGAATATGTATTACAATCATTATAAAAATTATAGAGAAGCCGGAGTTGAGGAAAATAATTTAACCGGACAGACAATAGAGGTAACTGTTAACCAAAAGATATGGGGCATTAATAAAGGGTATCATTATTATAAAAAATGGAGAAATATTTCTAAAATTAATAATATTGAGAATAAACGATTTAACCTGGATATTTTGCAAAAAGCTTATGAAAAATATATTAATTACCTTATTACCAAAAAGAGTTATCAGTTAAATAAAAAAATGTATGAAAGATATAAAAATATCTATGAAGGTGCAAGAAATAAATATAGGATGGGTCTGTATGATGTTATTACATATAATAGAATAAAAAAGGAGTACAGATTTTATGAAATAGACTATAAAGATTCAAAAAGAAAAATGAAGAGTGAAAAGAAAAAACTGGAGATGTTTTTAAATACCGAAATTAATGATCTTGACTTTTCAATTAAAAATATAAATTTTGGGATTTTTAATGATACTGCTCCCAGGGCAAAATTAAAAGAAATGAATTTAGAGTTTGATAATATTTATAGAGATTATAAATTTTCTAAAGCAGATAAACAGATAAGATTATATGCAAGTATAAGTGGAGAATACAATCATTTCGGACAAGAGGGTTTAAGTGAAATTGAAAGGGATAACTACAGCATATCTCTTTCCTTATCGGTACCCTTCACAAATTTGTCAAAAGTATCCCGGTTAAACAATACAGAAGTTGAATATTTAATTGAAAAATATAAAAAGAAAGATGAGATAGAATCTATAAGAATAGATTTTCAAAATCTCAAATCAGACTTGAAAAATTATTATGATAAAATATCTCTTTATAAAGATATCTTACCAGATTTGAAAGAAAACTATAATGTTAGTTTGAAAAGATTTAACATGGGGATGATTACTTTAGAAGAGCTAAGAAGCATTGAAAATGATTATATAAATGCGGAGCTTGATTATTTAAGGGCTTTAAAAAACTATAATTTGACTGCTATAGAGCTTGGAAAATATATCGGCAATGTTGAAAAAATTATGGAGGGTCTATTATGAAAAAGGTGATAACAATATTAATTATATTAGTAATAATTGGAGCTGGGGTTTTTTCATATTTCAAATTTATTAAAGAGAGTGAAGAAGAATCAAGTGATGAAAGCAAAACTCTTGCGGCTCCCGTGCCTGTGAAGGTATCAAAGTCCAAAAGAGGCGATCTGCCACTTTATATTTCATCTTCCGGCAAGTTAGAGGCAAAAAAAATAAATGACTATACTGCAGAAGTTTCCGGAAATATATCATTAAATGTAAAAGAAGGAGATAAGGTAAAAAAAGGAGAACTGTTGTTTGAAATAGATAATACAGATTATAAGGTTGCTTATCAGCAGGCTCTTCTTGATTACAAAAAGGCTTATATAGAATATTTAGCTATAAAAGAAGATGTGAGTAGTGAAAATATAGAGGTTAAAATTGATAAGAAAAATTTATTTTCTAAGGATAATGAAATTGAAGAAATTCAAAAAAATATTTTAAATGAAATTAAGAGTCAGGATTTAGCAGAAAACAGAATTCAGTACAGATTGGGCGAGAGGGAAATGGCTTTAAAAAAGGCACTTTCAGACTATCGTAAATGTAAATTGCGTGCTCCTTTTTCCGGAGTGGTGGGAAACATAAATGTTTCTCAAGGGGAGTATGTTAAACCAGGAAAAGAGGTTATGACATTAGCGGATATTTCCACATTAAGAATTAAAGCAAAAATAATATCCAAAGATCTAAACAAGCTTCAAGAAGACTCTCCAGCAGTTGTATTTCCAATTATTAATGATAAAGAGTACGAGGGTTATATATATTCGGTTAACCCAATTATATCACAAAACAATTCTACGTATGCTGTAGTTGAGATTGATAACCGGAATAAAGAATTAAAGCCCGGGATGTTCTGTGATGTAAAGCTGCAGTATGATCTACTTGAAAACAGGGTGCTTGTGCCAAAGGAAGCAGTACTTGAAAGAGAAGAGCAGAAGCTTGTTTTTGTTATCAGAGATAGAAACAATGAGAAACTTGCATACTGGAATTATGTTGATATTGGAAAAGAAAATTATGAATATATTGAAGTAAAAGATAAGCTTGAACCCGGAAAAACTGTTATTGTTGAAGGACATTATACTATTAGTCATAAATCTGCTGTAAATATTGAAGATAGTAAAAATAATAGCCAAAAGCAACAATAGAATGAATTGGAGGATAAAATGAGTCTGCCAAAATTTTCAGTAAAACGACCGGTGACAATAACTATGATGTTTTTGGGAATTCTGCTTCTGGGATTTATCTCCTATAAATCGTTAAATATAGAGCTTCTACCTTCTATTGATATTCCCAAAATAGTTGTAGAAACTAAAGTTAATAACTCTCCTCCGGAAGAAATAGATAACAATGTAACTCAGAAGATTGAAAAAATATTAAGCACACTTCCTAATGTAAAAAAGGTTCATTCTATATCAACCGATGAAAAATCATTTGTTACTGTAGAGTTTTTCTGGGGCGAGGATATGGAATATGTAATGTTAAAGGCTAGAGAAAAGCTGGATAAGGTAAGTAACGAGCTTCCAGAAGATGCAGAAAAACCCAACATATTATATTTTGACCCATCACAGGCTCCTATTCTCAATATTATGGTTAAAAGTGAAGGAAGCTTTCTGGCGCTTAGTAATTTTATTCGGGAAAATGTTAAAAGAAGAATTGAAAGAATTGAGGGAGTTGCCCAGTGTGAACTTATAGGAGCGGATGAAGAAGAGATTAAGGTGCTAATTTCAAATCGATCTATGGTAGTAAACAATATTTCGTATGAAAAATTGGAAACGGTATTACGTCAGAATAATATTACCAGCAGTGCAGGCAAGATTGGGGATCAAAATTACGAGTATTCAATATCTCTTGAAAAAAACAAATTTACTCCAGCAGAAATTGCAAATTTAACAATAAAGGATAATATTAAAATCGCAGATGTTGGTACAGTAAAAAGGGAACCTGCTGAACTTGAACAGTTTTCTAAATTTAACGGTCAAAGAGGATTAAGTCTACAGATAATTAAAACATCAAATGCAAATACTGTTAAAGTTGCCGAGAAAGTTAGAAACGAAATTGATAATATTGGGGCAAGCGAAGAAGATATTTCCTTTCGGATATTGTATGATGATTCCGATACAATTAAAAATGCTGTATATAATGTAATATTATCTATTATAATTGGTGGGGTATTAGCATTTTTTGTTTTATTTGTTTTTCTGCATGATTTTAAATCTCCTTTTATAATTGGTCTTGCAATGCCTTTATCAATAATTGCTACATTTATAGCTCTATATATTGCTGATATCAGCATTAACATACTATCACTGGGAGGTCTGGCAATAGGAATAGGACTTCTTGTAGATAATTCTATAGTTGTTCTTGAAAATATGGATAGATTTAATAAGCAGGGTCTGAATTTGAAAAATGCTTCGGTTAAAGGAGCCAAGCAGGTTTCACTTGCAATACTGGCAGGTACATTAACTACGATAGCCGTATTTGTACCTGTTCTTTATTTAAAGGGTGTGGTTGCAGTACTCTTCAAACAGCAGGCTTTTGTCATTACAATCTCTCTATTAGCTTCATTATTTGTAGCACTAACATTATCTCCAATGATGTTTTCAAGAAAGGGAAGTTTAATAAAAAAGCTAAATTCATTTATTAAAAGAAGAGGGAAGTTTATTTTTGATAGAATTGATACAGGAATAATGAAGTTAAAAAACATATATGAAACTGCTCTAAGTTGGGCATTAAATAACAGGAAAAAAACTATTATATTTACCGTAATTGTGTTTATTTTTGCTCTGTTGCTGACTCCATTTCTAAGAAGGGAGTTTGTTCCCAAGGTTCAGGATAATAAGTTTTTTATGGAATATGAACTGCCTACAGGATATACCATGGAGGGGAATGAAAAGTATGTAGAATTTGTGGAATCAGTTCTGGAGGATAAAGATAACTGGATAGATTATTATGTTGTGAATCTTGGTGAATCCTATGGTCAGCAGATATCGGGTTTAAACACAGGTTATTTTCTTATATCTACCCAAAAAGCCGGTAGGGTAGAACCTTTAAAGAGATATATAACTGATAAAATTGAATCCATTAATGGAAA
>CAZMFS010000159.1:0-5443 GCA_964565585.1 uncultured bacterium | reverse complement strand
TAGGTGTAAAAAAATTGTTGATTTTTGATTTTAATTAACTAATAATAGGAGGGGATATTTATGCACAGATTAAAGACTGTAGCTGTATCACAATATTTAGTTGATGAATTGGATAGGTTAATTGAAAAAGATAAGATTTTTAAAAATAGAACGGAAGCTTTGAATGAAATTTTAGATGAATATTTAAAAAGATATAAAATGGCTAAAGTATTTGAAACAGATAGGAGTTTATCAGAAGAAATGGGTGGATAACTATGAATATTGATGAGTTGAAGGAAACACTTGATGAATTAAAACAAAAATTTGATAAAAAGAAAAATAATATAGATGATAAAGAAAGCTGGAATGATTTAAGGGTAGAATTTCTTGGTAGAAAGAGTAAAATCAAGGATCTTTTTGGATTAATTGGTGACTTTGAACCCGAAGACAGAAGAGAAGTAGGAAAATTAATTAATGATACAAAAGATTATATCCAAAAGGAAATAGATAGATTAAAAGAAAAAATTGAAAAAGCAGAAGATAAGATTAAGTATGATTTGACCTTACCATCAAGAAAAAGAGATATTGGTAAGGAACACCCTATTACATCAATTTTTAAGCTATCCAAGGAAATATTTTCTAAAATGGGATTTGATATAAAAAAAGGTCCTGAAATTGAAGAGGAATGGTATAATTTTGATGCATTGAACATTCCTATTTCTCATCCTGCAAGGGATGAACAGGATACTTTTTATATAAATGAAGATAAAAAGGTGTTAAGAACTCATACCTCACCGGTTCAGATTAGAGCAATGTTAGAAGAAAACCCTCCACTGGCTATGATTGCTCCGGGTAAAGTGTATAGAAGCGATAGTATTGATGCCAGCCATTCTCCTGTTTTTCATCAAATAGAGGGGTTGCTGGTAGACAAAAATGTTAAATTTTCGGATCTTAAGGGTGTACTGTATAAATATCTTTCTGAACTTTTTAACGAAAGTTCTATAGAGTTAAGATTTTATAATAACTATTTTCCTTTTACCGAACCGTCTGCAGAAATGCATATGAGCTGCATATTCTGCGAAGGAAAAGGATGTAAAGTATGCAATTATAGCGGATGGATAGAACTACTTGGATGTGGCATGGTGGATCCGAATGTGTTTGAAGCAGTAGATATTGATTCTGAAAAATACACAGGGTTTGCATTTGGAGTAGGTGTTGAAAGACTTGCTTTATTAAAGTATAATATTCATGACATGAGATATTTTTATGAAAATGATATTAGAATGTTAAATTTAATGTAGATATATTGGATTAGGGTGGATGTATGAAAGTTACGTGGAAATGGCTTAATGATTTCGTAGATTTATCGGGTTTAAAAATTGAAGAATTAATCGAAAAATTGGGAGCACAGGGTCTTGAAATAGAGGAAATTGAAAGACCTTCAGAAGAGATTAATAATCTAGTTATTGGATATATAAACAAAATAGAAGAGCACCCAAATGCAGATAATTTAAAAATTGCATATGTAGATATTAAAAAAGATACTCTTAAATTAGTTACAGGAGCTTTTAATATTAGAGAGGATGTTTATGTTCCTGTTGCTTTAGAGGGGGCAGAAATATACGGCAATAAAGTAAAGAAAGTCGATTTAAGAGGTATAGAATCAGAAGGTATGATCTGCTCACTTGAGGAACTTGGTCTTCAGGATCATTCTACCGGGATATATATTTTTGAAAATTTATCCGAGGATGATATTGGCAAAAATGCTTTGGAATATTTAGGGTTAGACGATGTTATTATAGATTTTGAAATTACTTCCAATAGAAGTGATTGTTTATCTGTTCTTGGAATAGCAAGAGAAATATCAATTACAACAGGCAGAGAATTTAGCCTTCCTGAAAGAGAAGTAGAAGAGATATCAAAAAAAACTGAAGATACACTAAATGTAGAAATACAGGATGAAGAGAAGTGTTATAGATATTCAGCAAGATATATAGAAAATATAAAATTTAAAGATACTCCGCTATGGATGAGATCTAGATTGGAACTTGTTGGATTAAGAAGTATAAATATTATTGTTGATATTACCAATTATGTAATGTGGGAAATAGGTCTTCCCCTGCATGCGTTTGACGCAGACCTACTAGATGATAACTCAATAATTGTTAGGCAGGCAAACAAAAACGAAAAATTTGAAACACTGGCGGATGATTCATTAAAATTGAATGAAAGTAATTTAGTTATTGCGGATAAAAATAAGTCTGTTGCACTAGCAGGTATTATTGGAGGTGCGAATTCGGAAATTACGGAAAATACAAAAAGTGTAATTCTTGAAGCTGCACTTTTTGATCCAGTTAATATTAGATATACAGCTAAAGAATATAAACTATCAACAGATTCCTCCTATAGATTTGAACGGGGTATGGATTATCAAATAATACCTGTGGCTTCTGATAGAGCAGCTTATTTAATGGCTAAATATTCAGATGCAGATGTTTATAAAGGAATGTGTGATGATAAAAGCGAAAAGTATGTTCCTAATAGAGAAGTTTCAATGAGATGGCACAGGGCTGATAAATTACTGGGTTTTGAAGTGAATAAAGAGAAAATAAAGGAATATTTTGAAAAATTGGGATATAAAATTCTAGAAGATAAAGAAAAAAAAGTTAGAGTTGAAGTTCCTTCTTATAGGTATTGGGATGTAGATAGAGAAGTAGACTTAATTGAAGAAGTTGTTAGATTAACCGGTTATGATAATATTCCTATGACATTACCAAGGATAAAGATTAAGAATATCAATATTGATAAAACAGAACATATGGAAAAAAATATTAACAGGATTCTTCACGGATATGGGTTATATGAAGTTTATACATTTCCATTTGTAAATGAAGAAGATATCGAGATACTGGATATTGATAAAAACAATTTATACAAAATTGAAAATCCAATGTCCAAAGAGCTTGAGTATATGAGTAATGAGCCATTAGTATCGTTGCTTAAAATTACAGAGAAAAATCTTAAAAGAAGAAATGACTTAATAAAAGTATTTGAATGGGGAAGAAACTATTCAAAAACAAGAGGAGAAAACGATATCCTTTCTGTTTTACTTACAGGTAAGATACAAAAGAGTATTTACAATGATGAAAGGATTATTGATTATTTTGATATTAAAGCAATTATTGAAGAGTTGATTTCCATTTTTAATTTCAAAGATTATAAATGGGAAAAGAATGAAAGTAGATTATGGGATGATAACCTTTCTTATTGCTTTAAGGTAGATGAAAAAACAATCATGGAATACGGCAAGATAGATGATAGCATCGCAGATAAATATGATGTGGAAAGTCAAATTTGGGGCTTATATCTTTATATTGATAGAGTTCTTGAATATTACAGTATATCAAGAGAGTATAAAGATTATTCACTGTTTCCTCCAGTATACTTTGATCTGGCATTTATTGTAGATCAAAATATTCCTTCGGGTGAAGTTATGAAGTTAATAAAAAATAAAGCCGGCAAGGATCTTGAGAGTATTAGATTATTTGATGTTTATGAGGGAAAACCTCTGGATAAAGACAAGAAGAGTTTGGCTTATTCGTTAATTTTTAGATCTCTGGATAAAACCCTAAAAGAAGAGGATGTTAATAAAAGAATTGATGATATAATTAAGGCTGTTAAGAAAAAATTTAATGCAAAATTGAGAGATTAAGATTATGAATATTGTGGAAATAGAAGTTTTTGGCAAGGAATATAAATTAAAATCTGATAAGCCACAGGAAGAATTAAACGAGATTATAAAGGAATTTAACAGAAGAATAGAAGAGATGAGTGAAAAAACCGGAGTTGATACTCCAAAAGATGTTTTAGTACTAACATTGTTAAATGTAATAGAAGAATATTTGGATTTGAAAGGTAATAATAAAGAAAATTTAGAAATAAAAGATGATAGAGAATATAATGAAAAAAAATAATTTACGAAAATTATTGAAACTAAATATATTTTTGATAATATATCAACTGCCTGCGGTACTCGTTTACACTATTTCATTGGGCCAACATTTATCCCTAGGGGAATCCTCATGGGGTGGTGGAGTTTATGAAGCTGCCTACGGGATGCCCACTTGAATAAAAGGGACTCAATTGAAATAGATTTTATGAACGGTACCGCGGGTATTTTTCATTACTCTATCTCAAACCTCTGAATATTCTTCTATTATATTTAACTTCGGAGGTGATAATATGAATACTATAGTTATCGGTATAATTGGATTTATTTTAGGAACGATAATATCAATTCTGATTAAATCCATATATGATAAAAATAGAAAAAAAGATATTAAAAGACAAGCAGAAGAAATAATTGAAAACGCCAAAAAAGAAGCCGAATCGATAAAGAAGGAAGCTAAACTACATGCTAAAAGTGAGCTTTATGAATGGCGTAATAAGTTCGAGAAGGAAAAAGAGGAAAAATCCAAGTCTTTACAGAAGTATGAAAACCGTTTAATGGAAAAAGAAGAGAAGCTTGATAAAAGACGGGATATACTTGAGAAAAGAGAAGATAAAGTATATAAAAAAGAAAAAGAAGTAAAAAATTTAGAAAACGAACTTGAGAAGAAGAAAGAAAAAATAGAAGAAATAAAACAGAAGCAGCTCAATGAACTGTCTAATATTACAAATATGAACTATGAAGAAGCAAAGCAGAAATTTTTGGACAAGGTTTCAGAAGATGCTAGAGATGAAGCTAATTTACTCGCAAAAAAAATCAAGGATGAAGCTAAAGAAAATGCCGAGAAAGAAGCTAATAATATTATTGTTGAGGCAATACAAAGGACTGCTGTAGATACTGTATCGGATAATACAACATCTGTAGTTAATCTACCTTCAGATTCAATGAAAGGTAGAGTCATCGGTCGGGAAGGGCGAAATATTAGAACATTACAGAAAGTCACAGGGGTAGATTTTATTATTGATGATACTCCAGAAGCTGTTACTTTATCTTGTTTTGACCCAATAAGAAGAGAAATTGCCCGAAGAGCTTTAGAAAAACTGATTGTAGATGGGAGGATTCATCCCGGTAGAATCGAAAAAGTAGTTGAAAAAACAAAGAAGGATATTCAAAAACAGTTTAAAGAAGATGGAAAAGAAGTAATAATGGATCTTAATATTTCTCATGTTCATCCCAAACTTGTAAAATTACTTGGTCGACTTAAATTTAGGACCAGTTACGGACAAAATGTATTACAGCACAGTGTTGAAAGTGCAATAATAATGAGTATAATGGCCGGCGAATTAAAGCTAAATGTACAGCTTGCAAAACGTATTGGATTACTTCATGATATAGGTAAGGCTGTTGATTTTGAAAGAGAAGGTACTCATGCAAGTATTGGAGCGGAACTGGCTAAGAAATACGGTGAAGATGAAACTGTAATAAATGCTATTGAGGCTCATCATAATGAAGCAG
>CAZMFS010000158.1:0-5450 GCA_964565585.1 uncultured bacterium | reverse complement strand
TTTTTTTTATTTTTTTTCTTTTTTATCTTCTTCTATTTTTTCTATTTTTTTAGCTTTTTACTTTTCTTTTTTTTTCTTTGATTGGTAATAGAATTTTTTTGTGAACTAGCTTTTTTCGATTTCTTATTTTCTTTTTTTGATTTAAATATTTTTTTAATGAATGAAATTAAGTTTAAAAATAATCCTGCAATTATCCTTTTTAAAATTTTATAAATTTTTTGAAATATATTTTTGAATAATACGTTTACTATTGAAATAATTGAAATTATCATTAAAAGAATTAGGATTATATAAGATCCCACATTGCCAAATAAAAGCTGCATCTTGTCCGCTAAAAAATTAACTATTACTCCACCCCATTTAAATTTTGGATGTAAAAATATTTCGTTGAAATGTAATATAATAGATGTTGAGAAAATTAATATTATAAATGAAATTATCTTCCTAAAATTATAATTTATTTTATTTAAAATAAGCAAAACAGCAACATATATCAAGACAATAGGAATCATTAAAGCAATATTCCCGAAAAGAAACAGAGAGACATAGGATAAATAAGCACCAATAATTCCGACAAAATTATTTATGCTTTCATTTAAGGTACTGGTAGGCGGGTCCATCGCAGAATATGTAAAGAGACTTAATATATACAAAAGGGAAAATCCTATTAAGGTAATACCTATAATCTCTCTTTTAAGTTCCTGTTTTTTATTTTTTTTAGCCATAATATATCAATAATCCTATCAAACTTAATGGTATTAAATAATAGCTAAAAACCTTTAATTTTTTTTGCTTAACAAGTTTTATAAGCAAAACTATAGCCAGATAACCGATTAATGCAGACACTAAAAATCCTGTTATAATATAAACAGGCGGAATCATATTTTGGGGATTTAAATCCTTTACCTTTAAAACTGTTGCACCTGTAATTGCAGGAATTGATATCAAAAATACATATTTTAATGCTTCCTTTTTTCTAAGACCCACAAGTAGAGCAACTGCAAGTGTAATTCCTGATCGGGATATCCCGGGAAATATTGCAAAAGCCTGGGCCAATCCTATTAAAAATGCTATCCATAATGATATTTCTTTTTTCCTTATGTTAACTTTATCAAGTATATACAGTACAATCGCAGTAACAAACCAGAATATTGAAATCATGAGTATACTTTCATAGCTGCTTTCAAATATCTTTCGTCCTGCAATACCTAGAATACCTGTAATAAGGGTTGTGAATAATATATATCCAAGATATTTTATACTTTCACTCTTCATTTCAATAACGCCTTTAATAAGGTTTTTAATATCATCCCAGAATGCAATAATAACTGCTACGAGAGTCCCCATATGTAAAACTGTAGCAAAAAATATTGAAGGTTTCAAACCAAATAATATGCTTAAAAAAGCTAAATGGCCCGAAGAACTAACCGGTAGAAATTCCGTTAATCCCTGTACTGCTGCAAGTAAAATTACAATAATAAAATTCAAAATTACTCCTCAAAAACTTTGGTAACTACAAATGGTTCTATATATCTTCTTTTTCTAATAAATCTTTTTAATCTTCTTCTTATTCTCTTTTTAAATAATTGATTGTTGTATATTTCATCCTTTTCAAGGACCTTAACTACGTTTTTAATTTTATCTTCCATTCTTTTTCTAAATTTTTCATCAAATTGAACCCCTTTAAATATTAATTCCGGACCGTATAAAAGCTTACGCTTCTTCTTATTAATCTTCATTATTATTATAATAAGTCCGGATTTACCCATCAACCTTCTTTCGGTAACCTTATACTTCTCTATATATCCCATTTCTCTATTTTCTATATAAACGGGACCATTTTCAACCTGATTACCGTGATGTTTTACTTGCCTGTTTTTAAGTTCAAGCATGTCGCCATTCTCAGCAAAAATTATTTTGTCTTCTTCATATCCCAGAAATTTCATTAATTTCCCTGTTGCCTTCATATGTTTGTATTCACCATGAACCGGCACTATATATCTGGGCTTTAGAAGCTTTGTTATAAGCTTTATATCCTCCTGTAATGCATGTCCCGAAACATGAATTTCTGAAACATTTTCATAGAATACATCTTTTACCCGCCTGTGAAGGTCGTTTACCATTATATTTATTTCTTCCTCATTTCCGGGAATAACCTTAGCAGATACTAAAACAACATCATCCTCTTGTAAATCGAGATCAGAATGATAGCTCCTTGAAGCTCTTTTTAAAACCGACAACTCTTCTCCCTGACTACCTGTTACAATGTATAAAAGCTCATTATCCGGATAGCTATTTGCCTGTTTCTTATTTAGAATGTCATAATCCTTTAGATTTAAGTATCCAAGTTTAGATGAAATCGAGATTATGTTTTCAAGGCTTCTTCCAAGCACAACAACTTTTCTGTTATTTTTTTGAGCTACCTTAAATACCTGTATAATTCTGCTAAGATTTGAAGCGAAAGTAGCAACTATGACCCGACCATCAATCCTTGAAACAATTTTATCCATTTCAAATCCAACTTCTTTTTCCGAATAAGAAAATCCGGATTTGTTTGAATTTGTTGAATCAACAAAAAATAGATCTACTCCCTTCTCTCCAATTTTAGCAATCCTTGTTAAATCAATAAACTCTTCCTGTACGGGAGTATAGTCAAGTTTAAAGTCCCCGCTAAAAAATATGCTATTTTTACCGCATTCTACGTATAATGCCGAGGAATCCATTATACTGTGATTTACATTTATAAACTCAATATTTATTGAGTCAACATAAACTTCCTTATTGTTATCTTTAATTATGTTAAATTTATTAAAGGAAATATTGTGGTCTTTTAGTTTGGCTTTTATTAATTCTTTTGGTAAATTTTTGCAGTAAATTTCTGGATAACCCAAATCCTCCAATATAAATGGAATAGCCCCGATATGATCCTCATGTCCATGTGTAATAAACAATGCTTTCACCTTGTGTTTGTTTTCTATTAAATATTCGGTATTGGGAATGATATAATCTATTCCAGGTTCTAAAAATGAAGGAAATGAAATCCCCGCATCAATAATTATAATAGTTCCCTTATATTCAAGGGCTGTCATATTTTTCCCTATTTCACCGTAACCGCCTAAAGTAAATAATCTAACTTTTTTACTCATTTTCACCTCTTATTTTTAATTTAATAAAATATATAGCATATGATATTCCGGAAAAACATATTGCAACAATTAAAGTATATAGGAAAATATTTTTCATAACCTCCCAGCCTGCAATAAATGAAATCAGATAAACAACAAGAGAAAAAGTTGTTATTTTTCCCCATATGTTCGATACAGGTATTACATTTTTCTTCTTAAAAATAAAGTATCCTGATATTATTATTACAATATCCCTTGTAATTAAAAGCACTGCCAAAAAAACAGGAAATTCATATTTTATAAGTGCAAGCATAACAGAATCAAAGGTTAACTTATCCACCAGAGGATCCAATATCTTACCAAAGCTGGATACCTGTTTAAATTTCCTTGCTACTGCTCCATCAAGAAAATCAGTTGCTCCCTGAACTCCAAGAAGAGAAAATATTATAAGTCTGTTACCCTGCATGTCTATTATAATATAATATAAAACAAAAGGCAGTATTATTATCCTCAGCACCGTTAAAATATTTGGAATAGTTAAATACTTATCTTCTTTATTCATTAGAATTTTTTGTCTATTCCTATTCTAATTTCATTTTTCAGGACATTGGTTTTGGTTGTTAAGTTTATATCTACACCTTTTGCCTGTATTAGGGCATCTATAGCACTAACAACATGATTAATCAATATTCCCCCTAGAATCATATTTTTCCTCTTGTAAGCTGCATTTGCATCCTGTCTGAGATTGTAGTAATAATCCTGCTGAGCAGGTTCCTCCCAGAACATTTCAAGCTGCTCTAATTTTCCTATCAACTCATAATATTCCCCGACTTTATGATAGGGAAGATTTTCGCTTGCATAAACTCTATCCTTTAGCAAATGCCACATTTCAACATAGCTTTTTTTCTCGGGATCATTATCCGAATAATTAAAATGAGAATCGGCATAGGATTTGTAGTGTTCGATTTTCCAGTTGCTGCTGTATGATTCATAGAGATATGCAGACAATCCAATAACCTCCATTGTTATAAATATATTCCCCCTGGTTTTTGAATTAACATAATACTGACCCGTTCCGGGAACAATTAGAGAATATAAAAAAGCCCTGGCCGGACTTTTGGGACCGGCCGTGACTGTATTAAATGAAAAAACAAAAATTAGAAATAATAAAATTAATACATATTTTTTTTTCATTTTTTAATTAAAATTTATATCCGAGAGAAAATACCTTTATTGCATCATCGCCACCAAATCTGCTTGTATTATCAAAAGCAAAATCAAGTGAAATATTATAATATTGGAAGGTAAGTCCCCAGTTTATACCGCTTACATCATTATCCATATCATTATAATAACCTGTTCTTAGAAAAATTATATCTTCAAATCCATACTCCAAACCAGCTTTATGGATTAATTTAACTTCTGTATCAACTGTATTTTTATCTACACCATATGTTCCCATTATCGATTGAGAAAAGTTAAAAAGATCAAACTCCAGTGTAGAACTTAATCCCATTCTTAAGTACCTGGGCAAAGGATCCGACTGTTCGGCATCCTTATAAGTTACATCCGGTCCTATGTTCTGAATTGTAATTCCAATCTTATTTTTACTATTAATATCTCCACTCAATCTTATATTTTTTCTATACATGAGGCCTAAATCCAAAGCCACAGATGAAGCATTACCACCTACTATATCCGCCAGATGACTGTGAATATATTTTAAATTTACTCCAAATCCCAAATTTTTTATTAATTCATTAGAATATGATACTCCAACTGCAGTTTCATAAATACTAAAATCTCCAAATTCCTGGGATCCGTATTCTCCAGTATAAGTAGAAGTGCCGTAATTCAGATATAGAACATTCAAGCTCATAACACCTAAATTCTCAATGGGATAATAAATTGAACTTGCAAACATATCCTGTTTTGTAAATTCATTACTAAAATATGAGGTGTAAATGCTTGATTCTTCAATAAAAGCAACTCCTCCTGAATTATAAAATACGGCTTCACCGCTATCAGCTACTCCTGTATAAGACATACCCATACCGACAGATCTTGCTCCAACTTCATAAGTTACAAAATTAACTCCTGTAGTACTTGCAAAACTACTAAAAACAAATATTACCCCCAGTAATAATACAATTATAACTTTTTTCATAAATAAGACCCCCTTAATAAGTATATTAATATTAAATTCACACTAATTCAAGTTAAATACTCTTCGGTATCAATACCGGAAAAGAACTTTGTTATAGACATTCCGATATTTATTCTATAGATTAGATCAGCTGCAAGTTTAGCAGAGGAAACTACTTT
>CAZMFS010000157.1:0-5451 GCA_964565585.1 uncultured bacterium | reverse complement strand
TCTACTCCATAAGAAGGAATCCAAGATGTTTCTTTACCTTCTTTCATTGCTGCATATGTAAGCATACTACCCATTACCATAATACCTTGGCCGCCAAAGCCAGCCATTATAATTCTATGTTCCATAATTCCTCCTCAAATTACTTTATTCTTCATCAATATCTTTTTTAACGCCTAATGGATAATAAGGCACCATATTGTCTTTCAACCATTCCTGAGCATCAAGTGGTGACATTCCCCAGTTTGTAGGACATGTTGAAAGAACTTCTACCATTGAAAATCCTTTACCTTCTATCTGATTTTTAAATGCTTTCTTTATCATTTTTTTAGTTTTATTTACATTTGCTGGATCATAAACTGCCCCACGTGCAATATAAGCTGCACCAGGAGTTTTAGTCAATATTTCTGACACTCTCATAGGGTAACCATGTATATCAATTTCTCTACCCATTGGAGAAGTAGCCGTTTTTTGGCCCTCAAGAGTTGTTGGAGCCATTTGTCCTCCTGTCATACCGTATATTGCGTTATTAACAAATATTGTTGTAATATTGTATCCTCTATTAGCAAGATGCAAAATTTCAGCTGCTCCTATAGATGCGAGGTCCCCATCACCCTGATAGGTAAATACAACTTTATCAGGTTGTGGAAGTTTAATTCCTGTAGCCATAGCAGGTGCTCTTCCGTGAGCTGCTTCAGCAAAATCTACATCAATATAGTCATATGCTAAAACAGAACATCCAACAGGAGCAACACCAATAGCTTTATCAGCTATATCAAGTTCATCAATTACTTCTGCAACTAATCTATGAATAATTCCGTGATGACATCCTGGACAATATATAGTCTTGTTATCCGTCATTGATTCCGGTTTTTTAAATATACATTTCATTAATCAACACCTCTTTCCTATAATAATTCATTTACTTTATCTAATATTTCTCGTTTAGTAGGTACCCATCCACCTGCTTTTCCTAGAAAGTCAATATCTGCTTTTCCTTCTGCTGCAATTTTTACATCATCGATCATTTGTCCTAAACTCATTTCTACAACTAAAATCTTCTTAGCAGATTCTGCTCTTTTACTTACGATATCGTATGGATAGGGCCATAATGTTTGAGGTCTAATTAATCCTACCTTTTTATTTTCTTCTCTCAGCTGTCTAACAGCTCCGATACATGCTCTTGATGCAGATCCATAGGAAACTATTACTATTTCAGCATCTTCTGTTTCCATTTCATCATATTTAACTTCATTTTCTTCTATCTTATCATATACTTTTTTCAATTTTTCATTATGTTCCATAAGTCCGGTTCCACCTAGACTTAGTGAATGAACAACATTTTGTTCTCTGCCTTCTTTTCCGTTTAATGCCCAATCTTTTTGTGGTAATGAATTAACATCTACCGGATCTCTAAATTCTACAGGTTCCATCATCTGACCAAGCATACCATCTGCTACAATAATAGCAGGAACTCTATACTTATCTGCTAACTCGAATGCATCCATAACAAAGTCAGCCATTTCCTGTACTGAATTTGGAGCTAAACTAATTAGACGGTAGTCTCCATTTCCACCACCGCGGGTAGATTGAAAATAATCACCCTGAGCAGGAGCAATATTGCCTAGTCCTGGTCCTCCACGTTGAACATTAATTATCACTGCAGGAACCCTAGCACCAGCAATATAAGAAATACCTTCCTGTTTTAGACTAACTCCTGGAGATGATGATGATGTCATCGTTCTTTTTCCAGCAGCTCCAGCACCATAAACCATATTAATAGCTGCAACTTCACTTTCAGCCTGAACGAATACTCTATCTTCTTCTATCATTTTCTTTGACATATACGCTGTTAGTTCACTTTGAGGAGTTATTGGATATCCAAAATAAGCTTCACATCCAGCTCTTATAGCTGCTTCTCCCATCGCTTCGTTACCTTTCATCAATACTCTTTTTCCCATAATTACCTCCTACTCTTCTCTATAAACTTCAATAGCTACATCGGGACAAACCTTTGCGCAACTCATACATGCAATACATTTGTCCGGATTAGCAGGAGTAGAATAATGATACCCCATGCTATTATAATCATCAGACATAGCCAAAACATCTGTAGGACATACCTCTACACAGAGTTCACATCCCTTACATTTTTCTTTATCAATTTTTACTTTACCTTTTGCCATTTATTGCACCTCCTATTTCCAATGGCTAAATAGCCCATGGAGTCTTATAAAACAAATCCAACTCCAAGATTTCAACGTCATATCTATCAATCATTTTCTTTCTAAAAGAATTATCATCAAGAAAATAAGGTATACTAATAATTTCAAACGACAACCCAGTTTCTTCTGCAGTCTTATTTACTAACTCTGCTCCCTTTTCAACCATATTATAATCAGTTTCTTCTTTCATATGTGTATTAGAAATTAATGAATTTACCTTCAGATGACTTACATTTTCAATCATATTAATCATTTTTTTTATACCTCTGACAGTTTCTGTGAAAGGTCTGTTTACATTCACAACAACATATAATTCATTTTTTTCCTGCTGAACTTTGTTTTTAATACTACCTAGAGGAGTTGTACCCAAATCATCCCCACCAATATCAAGAACTACTTTATAATCCTGCTGATCAAGAATCCCTGATAATTGAGCTGTTATAACAGGTAGATCTACATTATCAATATTTTCCGGGGGAGCAATGACTTTAATATCATTATCCGAAAGCATTTTTCTTTTATCTCTAACCCTAAAATAAGGATTAACTACATCCATATCTGCAATTGCAATTTTTTCATTATTATTTTTAAGCTTAAGAGCAAAATTAGTTGCGACTTCTGTTTTCCCGCTACCGTAATATCCACTGAATATAAAAATTCTTTTATCCATTTTCCCTCCTAGCTACTATATAATCTAAAAGGTATTACAAGACTTGTCAACAAAATTAAAACTACAAATGATGTATAAAATTAATATTTATTATTCAATATTATTGCAAATTATATTTATTTCCCTGATAACAATTATTGTTAATCATACTTTTTTTAATATCGTTTACTATGAAATTTTTGGATTTATTCCATTTTGGCCCCACAAATTTGTCTGAATGATCTTCTCCCATTATTCTATGAATTACTACATCCTCCTCTAGATACTGAATTGCTTCCATCAAAACCTCTTTATATGTTTGATAATCAATAGGTTCATATTCTTTCCTTTTATACATTTTGTATAGAGGAGTATTTTTTAATATATAAAGATGATGAAATTTAACTCCCTTAATCGGTAACCGGGAAATCTTCTTAACTGTTTCAATCATATCATTCTTACTCTCCCCCGGTAAGCCGAGAATTAAATGAACAGTAACTTTTATATTAGTGGAAGCTGTTAGATTAACAGCATTTAAGAAATCTTCGTATGTGTGATTACGGTTTATTTTTTTTAAAGTTTTATTGTTTGCCGATTGTAAACCGAATTCTATCCAGGTGTCATACTCATCTGTATAGGAATTAATAAGTTGAATAATTTTTTTATTCACATAATCCGGTCTTGTACCAATAATTAGTCCAAGAAAATCTCTGAAAGAAAGAGCTTTATCATATATTTTTTTTAATTCATCAACACTTGCATCAGTGTTTGTGCCCTTTTGAAAATAAAGATAGAAATCTTTTGCTCCATATCTCGATTCTAAATATGGTATCAACCTTTCAATTTGATCCTTTATATCCATTTTCGAGGGTTTTCGGTAATGTTCTTCACAATAAATACAGTTTTCTTTACAACCAAAGGAAGCATCTATGGAAACTCTAAAAGCTTTCGTGTTAAAATTATTTCGTATATACTGTGCAAAAGTATAATATGGACTTTGATTTTTCATAGATTTATAGTATCAAATTAAATTCTTTATGTAAACATTTATTCAATTTAGCAAAGTGTAGTTTATTAAAATTATTTCATTTACATTTTTAATTTTTATCAATTTTTTTTATCATTTAATATTATTTAAGTTAAATCTTAATTGCTGTTATAGATATTAATTCAAAAAGTTTTTTACACTGCATTCTTTCGCTATAAGAAACAGTTGACTTTTTAATATTATTAGATAAAATCAATCCGGTGATAATATGACATATTTGATAGGTGAAATTTTTGCACTTTTAACTGCTGCATGCTGGGCTCAAAATGCAGTTTTCTTTTCTTTAGCAGGGAAAAGGGTCAGTTCAAGAACTACTACCCATATAAGATTATGGATTGCTTTACCACTGATTATGATAACTCATTTCTTTTTTGCTGGATCTTTTTTCCCATTACATGCGCACTTAAATGGATACATTTATCTGGGAATTTCCGGTCTTATAGGATTTTTTATTGCAGATCTTTTAATATTTGAATCATTTGTAAAAATTGGACCACGGGATACAATGCTTATAATGACCTTGTCTCCAATATTCGGTTCAATATTTTCCTGGTTAATACTATCAGAAACATTAAAAATCATTCATATTCTTGGAATTATAATTACAATTACCGGTATTGCGTGGGTAATATCCGAAGAAGCTGAAGATAAGGATATTAAAAGCAAAAAGAAAAAAATACTAGGCACAATAATTGCCCTCGGCGGTGCAATTGGCCAGGCAGTAGGACTTGTATTTTCTAAAATGGGTATGAATTATGATCTACATCCTATATCAGCTAATACCATTAGAATTGCAGCTGGTTTTATTGGCCTCGTATTATATGCTTATTTTAAAAATGAATTCAAGAATGATTTTTCAAAAATGAAAGATAAAAAGGCTTTAGGCCTTATAGCCATCGCCTCGTTTGTAGGTCCTGTTTTGGGAGTTGTTTTTTCACTTTATGCTGTAAGAATTGCTCCTGTTGGAATTGTTTCTACTTTGATGCAAACATCCCCGATTTTACTGCTTCCGGTAGACCATTTTTATTTCAATAAAAAGGTAACTGCTAGAGCAATAATGGGAACAATTATTGCCATAGCCGGAGCTTCGTTATTCTTTCTATTCTAACATGTTCCATGAACAAGCATTCCAACATTCCTCTGCTGCTTGTACAACTTATTATAACACGTACAAGCTTCAGGGGTCTTTTTTATTATTATTTCGGATACACCATGATTCTTAAGATACCTTTCAATACGGTCCGGTACAACCATCGTTCCATCAAATCCGGTACCAATAATAAGCACTTCAATTTCCTTATCCGCAATATCCTTTACCATATCTTTAGTTAATAAATGGCCTTCCCGTTCTCTCCAGCTCTCCACATTTTTGCCAACTATCTTCAAATCTTTTCCTTTTCCTCTTCTTTTACCATAATTTTTGGAATGCTCGATTCCATCAATAACAAATTTGCCCCACTTTACTTCTTCAATAAGAGAATCTCTCATTATAAACCTCCTATAAAAGGCAAAAACCCTATCATATTTATATG
>CAZMFS010000156.1:0-5456 GCA_964565585.1 uncultured bacterium | reverse complement strand
TATAATTATAACAAGTTATATTTTTCTAACTCCCTTGATTTTTTTACCGAAGATAAATTCAAACTGGATATTGGAAAGAATGAAATAGAAAAGTATAATGTAGAGATTGTTCTTGAAAAAATAGATAACCTGCCGATTAAAATTAAAACAGATGAGGTATTTATACCTGTAAATGAGCTAGAGGGAAAAAATCTTTTTGTAAGAACAAGACAGCATGGGGATGTTTTCGTACCCGAACGTAAGGGCAAACATCGAAAATTAAAAAAATATTTTAATGATATTAAACTTCCAAGGGTCTATAGAGATAAAGTTCTTATGCTTTCTGATAATTGTAAAATATTTGCAATTTTAAATATTGAAAAAAGTATTTTTGTTGATATTAGAAATAAAGGTCCCTATTTAAGGGTCGAGTATAACTTTAAAAATGAAGGAGGAGGGGAATATGAGTATAATGGAGCGGTTATTAAAAAATAAAATATACGAATTTTTAAAATATAAAATATTGAGTGAGGAAAGTGATGATAAAATATTTGCTCAACTGGCAGAATCAAATTTGGTTCAGGCTAAAAATATATTTAAGAATTTATCCGAGATCGAGGTTGATTCTATTTTGGAGAGCAAAAAAGAAAAGATAGAAAATTTCTATAGGGAAAATGAATCAAAAGTTAAAGAGAATTCCGATAAGAAAAGAGAAAAATTATTTATCCATTCAAAAGAAATAACTAAAATGGAATATATGCTTTTGAAAAACTATACACAAAATAAAAAAATGAAAAACTTATATATCTGTAGAGATTGCGGATGGGTTGGTAAAGATGAAATTGTAGATAAATGCCCTTTATGTACAAATACCAGTATTAAAGAAATCTAAAAGTTGATTAAATATTTTCAAAATATATCATAAAATATTTTATAATTCTTATTAAAATTAATTAATTTCTTCTAAAAGTTAAAATAAATTAATAAACAATAATTAATTGACTTTTATAAGTTCTATTGTATAATTTTAGTAGGGGGATAAGATTATTTTTCAAAGTTTAGTAAGGATTATACTGTATCTTTGTATATTTTTTCTAAACTTAACTTCAATTCTTGGTGTTTCTATTTCTGAAATAATGTATAATCCAGGATCATATTCTGATTATAATCTGGAATGGATAGAAATTATAAATACAGAAAAAAGCAGCATCAGATTAAATAATTGGAGTGTGAATGACAATAGTATTGATAAAGAAATCGTTTTAGAACCATCCGAATGTTTAATTATATGCAGAGACCTGTTTGATAAATCTCCTGAGAAAGACTCCTTTGAAGAGATCTATGGAGATGGAAGTGGGAAATGGGGAGATAAAGATAATGAGAACGGGAAAATAGTTGAGCTTTCAATATCTTTAATAAACTCTTCGGATAAAATAACAATTAAAAATGAGAAAAACAGTCTAGTAGATGAACTAGAATATGAATCCGATATGGGAGGGGATAATAACGATAAATCTCTGGAAATATACAGTAATGATCGGATAGTAGAATCTAAGGCAGATATGGGTACCCCTAATAAACCGCTATATATGGCAAGACTTTCATTTTATCACTCCAATGTAGATAAAAAAATAATTGTTTATGATGAAAATATGAATGAATTGTTTAAAATTTCATCCAAAAACAAAGAAAAGCATCTTTACCATCTTCGTGATAATACAAAATATAATTTAAAAATTGAAGCAAAAGGTTATAAATTATATGAAAGAGAAATAAATATAAATAATGAAAATAAAAATATAGATATAAAACTTGAAAAGAAGAAAAAGTATAATGTTGAATTTGTTTTTAAAAATCAAGAGGGTAGCTTATTAAATGAAGTTAAAATTGATATGGCTGGGATTGATAGGGAGTATATATTATCATCAAATGATACAATACAATTGGTTGAGGGCGATTACAGAATATTTATAAGTAGGAAAAATTATTTGACCGTTTCAAAATTGCTAAATATTGATAAGAATCAAATAGTAGTATGTGAGCTTCCCGAGCTTAGTGATTTAAAGATTAATGAGTTAGATTTTAAATCTGAATCAACAGAAGTTGAATGGATCGAGTTATTGAATGTATCTGATAGTGAGGTTATTTTAAAGGAAGTTGGCATTCAGGATAAAAATATGATAGAAAATAATGAAAAACTTATGCTTGGAAAACAGATAAAAATTAATGATTATATAATATTAACTTCAAATAAAGATAAATTTCAGAGCAATTATAAAATTGATAAAAGAGTTTATGAAATACCAAAATTATTTGCAATGAATGATACTGAAGAAACTATTAGGTTAAGCAAAAACAACAATATAATAGAATCCATTGAGTATGAAAACTCGATGTTAAAAGGCAAAAATACCTCACTTGAAAGAATTAATTCGAAATATAAAGCTAAAAAATTTAATTTTTATCCCTCTTTTAAAAAAACGCCTTTAGAAAGAAACAGTGTTTATAATTTAGTTAATGATGATATAGAATTAATAATTACAGAGGTATATCCGTTTAGTGATAAAGAATATATTGAATTAATGTTAAAAGATTCGGGAAATAAAAAAGGTGCTTTGCTTGGTGTTTTCAAGTTAACCGATTTTGAAAACAGCTATAAGATTAAATCTGATAAAGTTTATAATGAAAACGAATTTCTTATTATAGAAAATAAACTTACACTTAAAGATACAGGAGATCAGGTAGTTTTAAAATCATTTATAAATGAAAAGAAATTAGAAGATATGTTTTGTTACAAAAAAAAATATGCAAATCTGGATGATGAAGAACTAGATTTTAAAGAGCTAGAAGTTGAGAAAAGTGAAATTTTTAAATATGAGGATAAAGATTATACGAAATCATTTAATAAAGTAAAAAATGAATGGAGATACACAAAAACCAGCAAAAAAGCTTTGTTATCAGAGATTAACGGGGATTATAGCAATTTAAATATTAACAAAAAAGTTAGAAAAAACGATAAGTTTAAAATTAAATATGATTTTAATAGTAAAAAGGAAATAATATTAAAAATTTATGATGTTGGAGGGAAAAAAAGGCTAAAGAAGAAGTTCTACCTTGAAGGTGAAGGCACAGAAAAATTTAGAATAAATTTAGAAAAAGGAAGATTTCTTTATTTTATGAAGCTAAGAGAAACGGATATTCATAGGATAAAAAGGGGTTGTTTTGTTGTATATTAGAATAAATAAGATAGTTCTATTTTTATTAATATTTTTTTTATCTGGTTTTTTTATTTCAAATTGTGGTATTTATCTTTTTAAAAGTGTTGGGTATGACAATATGATGGGAGCGTTTAATGGGGCTGATAATAACTTTGCATTTTATGAAAACCCAGCTCTAATTGAAAGTAAGAAATCCTATATGAGTTATTATAATAAATACAGTATGAGTGAGTTAAATACTGCTCTTATCTCACAATCATATCAAATAAAATTTCTGAATTTCGGGATTTATCTGCTTCATTTTCAGAAAAGACCCTATAAGGAGGAAGAGTATGGACTGGTTTTATCTAAAGAAGTTTTTGATAGTTTTAAAATTGGAATTAATTTGAAATATTTAAGAAATGTTATATTTGATCAAAACTATTATGGGTTTTCCTATGATATCGGTGGCTATTACGGTTATAAAAATCATAATTTCGGAATCTCTTTTAAAAATGTTGAAAAACCATATCTGGCGGAAAGAGTGAATATGGATTTTATATTTAAATATTCCTATATAAGAGATTTTTATAGAATTAATTTTAGATATGTAAAGATATATTCCCTTTATGAATATTATCTTATTGGATGTGAATTTGATTTATCGGAAAAATTGAAATTGTCCTATTCACTGGTTACAGAGAAAAATGAGAATAGGATAGGGATAAAATTTGATATAAAAAGATACTTACTGGATATTGGATATATAGTTCATCCTGGATTGAAGAACTATTTTATTGCAGGAATAGGTGTTAAATGGTAAAAAAAATAATTATAATTATTATTTTCATATTTATTACGATAGAGATTTTTGGATTTGTCTGGGTTTATGATAAAGTTCTGGATTCAGAGCGCGATATTGAAAAACTCTACAACGATAACTATATAGATTATGAGACATATTTGAATTTAAAAGAGATATTTAGAGACAAAATTGATCTAAATAACGGTAGTATAGAAGAATTTATTAGGGTCCCGCATCTTGATAGAGAACTTGCGAAAAAAATTGTGGATATGAGAAAAGATGAAAAATTTAAGTCTGTAAAGGATCTGCAAAAAATAGATATATTGGATGATTACCGTTATAAGCGCATTATTCCATTCCTTGAAGTATCAATTAAAGATGTTGTTGATGATAGAGCTTCGGCGTATATATACGAGGATAAAAGTTATTTTAAAAACCAGTTTTTCTACAGAAATGTGAAAGCTTTTTTTAGTATAAATTATAATAATGAAATAGAATATTATAAAAAGAATGATTACTACTATTTAAAGAGCAATCAAAAACAAATTGATCTTGATTCGCTGTTTTTTTCGTATAGTAAAGAGAATATTTTATTAATTGGAGGTGATTACAGGATAAAAATTGGAGAAGGATTAATGATTTCAAACGGGAGTTATTATGGGAGAAATGAGATAAGAGATAATTTAACAAGACAGAACTATCTTAGGGGGGTAGGTGTTAGATATCAAAATGATAATTTGAAACTTTTTGGGTTTTATTCTGGATACAAAAAGGAGTATGATCATTATGTTTACAATATTAATAAAGAGGAATATGAGAAAACAACTCTTGCTAATTTGTACTGGGAAGAAACACGGGGTCTATCAATCCAGTATCAAAATAAAAATAAATATATTGGAACTTCAATAATGCATTATTTCAATAAAAAACCTAACGATTTTAAAAATTTTATGTATTATAATCTGTATTATAAATATGAAATGATGGATAATATAGACCTTTATGGTGAAGGAGTTTATTCAGATGAAAAATATGCATTGATAAATAGACTGATAGGCGAGTATAATGAATTTTATTTTAATATCTCATATTTTACAAGGAATAAGAATCTGTATCTTCCTTTCTTCTATAAAAGTAAAAGGAATAAAGAGGATATATTTTCTATGAAAATAAAGCATAGATATAAAGATTTTAGATTGTATTCCAAATTTGAATCTGAAATAGATAAATATAAAAGCGATTTGAAGTATTACGGTAAAGTTAATTATGATTTTAATGATATAATTGATTGTTACTTTAAATATTATAATAATAACGGTGATAGTTTTTACAGCAGTGCAGGTATAGAAGTGAATAAGGATAATATAGATTTTGAAAATGAATTAAAAAAATATTCGGATAATGATATAAATTATGAAATTCAGCTTGGGTATGATTTAAAAATTCTGGATTTTGAACTTGGTATTGATTATAAG
>CAZMFS010000155.1:0-5479 GCA_964565585.1 uncultured bacterium | reverse complement strand
CAATATGTTTTGCAGTTACATCTATTTCACAAATACCTATATTGATTTCCTCACTATAATCCGAGTAACCTTGATCATTATAAGCACGGATTTTATAATAATAACTTCCAGGAACAACCTCGTTATCAACGACTTCAGTACAATTGGCTTTAACTGTTACAATTTTTTGATATTTTCCACCTTCTTTTTTTCTAAAAACTTGATATCCATTTTCTTTATCAGAATTATCTTTCCAGTTAAGTATAGTATTAGTATTTTCAATTGAATATTTACCTGATAATTCTGTTGGAGATTTTATAACTTCTTCTACTGTTTGAAAGCTGTATGTATCAGACCAGGAACCTTTGAATTCCTCTTTATATGCTCGTACTTTCCAAAAATATTCTTCAGCACATTCAAGGCTATTATCTGATTCTATCTCGAAAGTATCATCCATAATTTCTTTTTTTGAAAAAATTATATTTTTAAAATCTTTATCTTTTGCCAATATTAATTCAAATTTGCAATTTTCTTCATTAACATTAAATTTAAATTTCGGCTTTAAAGATACATTAACTTCATTATTTTGGGGGGAATTCAAAACAACTTTTGGAATATAATCCAATAAAATTTCTTTATTTTTTCCATATGGGCTCATATTATAATTATTATCAAATGATTTGACTTTATATGAATATTTTCTATCTTTATTTATATCGTGTGAAAATACTTTTTGATTATTTATGACTTCAAATATCATTTTTTCATTATCACAAAGTTTTACATCATCGATGTATACTCCTCCTTTATTAACAGATCCATCAGTTACATATTTAAAAACCAATTCATAGGTATCTCCCTCATAAGAGGATAAATCTATTCTATATTTCTTAAATTCTTCTTTAACTTCGCTATATTTTTTTTCAAATTTATTGTCCCCATTTTTTTGTAAAATAACATAGAAATAATCATAATTTTTTTCTACCTGCATTAATGCATAAAATTGGAGATATACATTGTTGCCTTCGAGCTGAGTAAGATCGATATTTTTCTTTAGATATGCGGTATAATTTTCACCATCTCCTGAATAATATGATGTATTGGAACTAAAATAAACTTGATTATTAGGAATAAAATTTTTGCTTTCCCAGTTCAGATTTCCTTCAAAATTTTCATTTATTATCATATCCAGAATATTATTTTGATTTAATAAATAACCCGCTACATCATTTTCTGAAGGTTCTGACCAGCTAACAGTATATTGGTTTTCTGATACTGAAATATTTTCTATACTAACTTCTGAAGGAGGATTTTTATCACTATCAAAATAATTAACCAAAAATTCTTTCCATAATGAATCTCCGACAAGATCCGTAAATTCGTATGAATAATAATCCCACTCGCTATCGGTTCTGCTTTTTGGAAAATAGATATTTAGTCCAGTACATTTCTCATACGCACCATTAGCAATCTTTTTATAAACTAAATTATCAATTGCATTTCTTAAATTCTCAGCTGCCGCCTTGTTTTCTTCCAAATAAAAATTCTTCAACCAGAATTCCGTACACTGGCCAATATCCACATACGAATTCATATTCCCCATCTTATTTGCTTCATCTCTTCCCTCACGAATTACATTCCATTCCTCATTTATATCATTGTTTAACCTATCAATTGCATTTATAGTTTCATCCATATATTGAAGGTCTAAAACGCTTAAAGTTACATTTCTATCAGCATACTCAGCTTCATAACTATCAACTACATAGCTGCTTAATTCAAGATTAGACTTATTATAATTTTTTGTGAATTCATTAAGCCAGCCTTCATAATCCCAACCACCTCCCGGTTCATTTGCCTGTGAAAATACAACAGTATCTGTAGGATAGTTATCCGTACCTTCTATCATGTCTGCTACTTCCAAAAGACCTGCAATGCAGACATCAAATCCAATAATTTCAAAATTATCATTATAATTATTATTAAAATATGTTATAGAATTTTTCACTTCCCTCATTTCAAGATAATCACCACCATTGGTATCATCCCAGCAAACCCCTTTTGAAATCTGTTTTTTTTCCTTTTTTTCTTTTAATCTCCATCCTCCTCCATGATTCCAGAAAATAATAAAATATCTATCCGCGGGATAATTTTGAACCGACCAGTCAATAAAATTTTTAACGGTCTCTTCTTTACCCATATTTACTTCACCAAGGTCTTCTTCCATGGTGGATATAATATTACTATCGTAACCGTTGGAATCTTTTTCTATATAATATCTCCGGGTCGAAGTCCAATCACCATTGCTGCTATCGTATCCATCTATCCTATCCATCTGAACAACAATATTTACATTTTCATCAGATCCGATTGCTTCCATTTCATTTATATCATCAATACCAGCCGATTCCAGATTGTTATCGGCATCCAGATAAACCATAACAGTCCATTCCTTGCTATTTTTAAAATCTGTCTGTGGGTGTGAAACTATTATAACTGAAAATAATAACCCAATAATGATTAGCACTTTTTTCATATGTTACCCTTCTATTTAATTAATACTATTTTCTGAATAAGTCTCTTATCATCAACTTCTAGTATGAAATAATACACACCGCTTGCAACTTTTCTACTATTTTCATCTTTTCCCATCCACTCATATTCATATATGCCTTTACTCTGAGTTTTATTTACAATTTCTTTCACTAATCTCCCCTTCATATCATATATGTTGGCATTGATATGAGATTTTTCCTTAATTTGATATTTTATAGTTGTCATTTTTTCAAATGGATTCGGATAATTATTGTAAATTTTATTGGTTTTTATATCTGTATTATAATCGTTAAAAGAATCATCAGCTAGAATATATATACCATCTTTTGTAATATCAAGATAATTTTTAGTTTGATCTACCATTCTCCATGAATTATTATTATAGCGTAACAATATTCCATTTTTTCCATAACAATTTTTAATCTGTAAGAAACCTCTTTCATTTTTAAATTCTACATTAAATGGTCTCAAATATTTATTAACTTCCAGTTTTTCATCAATTCTATTATTAACCTCAACAATTCTTACATAATCATTTATTTTATATTTAGATCTAATTTTATAATTTCCGAAATTAAATTCTTCTTTTCTATTTAATCCATTAGGTTTATTAACAAAACTTATTGATTCACTCATGAAGTTATCAATTTTAAACTTTAAATTATGGTGACCTTCCATTTCTTTTAGATAATCATTTATATTATTACTATTATGTTCTCTTTCATTATCCAGTACTACCTTTAGCTTATCCTTAATTCGTGAATTTTTTGAAGAACTTTCCGCGGTTTGCTTTTTCATATTTGAAAATGAAAAAATATCTAAAGTAGCAGAAATTCTGTACAGGTCGTATTTAATTTCATTCGACCAATCCGAATTGAAGTTTTTATCAAATGCCCGTACTTTATATTTATAATTACCGGCATCTACATTCAAAATAAATTCACCGAATATAGTTGAAATTGATAAATTATATTTATTTGTAAATACAAGATTATTATCCAGATATCTTTCGGTATTTTTATCAACCTCTTTTATTTTCTGATAGGTGCTTTCACTGTCTAAATAGTTATCAATTTTATATATTTGAAATCCTTTTTCATTATCGGAGTTATCAAGCCAACTTAATTCAACTGCCGTTTCAGAACAATTATATTTTGTGGATAGCTCTTCTGGAGCATCAATTGACTTTACTTTAATAGAATCTGTATTGCTCCATTTAGAGTTTAAATAAGCATTTTCGCCTCGAACTCTAAAATCATATGTTACATCCCGGGAAAAATCCTCAAATGCATATTTTTCAGTATTTTTGTCTACTTTCTCTAATTTTTCGAAATTTCCATCGTTTTCTTTCATTTGAAGCTGAAATCCGGTTTCATTCGATGAATTGTCATCCCATTTTATATATATACAGTTGTTTTCATAATTATAATCCGCTTCCAGGTTATCAGGTTTTTCAATTTTTCCCGGTAGAATTTCAAATGTACTGTCACTTTGGTCTTTAATATATTGATCATCATACCTGCTTATTACAATATAATAATTTTTCTGTGGATCTATATCTCTTCCTATCTTCCATGTGTAGGTACCTGTATTTTGAGTGCTGTCTGCTATAACTTTTTCGCTGTTATCATTTTTCAATATAATTTTTATACTTTCATCAAAATTGCTTGTCCATTTAATATCGTATTCGTTTCCTATACGATACTCTCCACTATTGAAATTTGATAGGACAATCTCAGGTATTTCAATTACACTTACATCACTGTAGTCGGAATTAACATAGTTATTAACACATCTAATTTTATATGAATATTCCTCACCCTTTGTTACCCCATCGTCGGTATATTCTGTACTATTCTTATCTGTTTCACCAATTTTTTCATAGGAACCATCATTCTTTCTATAAATTTCATATTTGGTTTCTTCAGTAGTGTTATCGATCCATGTTAGTATTACAGAATTATTTTTTGGATTATATTCCGCCTTCAAATCAGATGGAGAAGATATTTTATATTTAACTATGCTGAAGCTTTCATCCGATACATCATAAATGTCCTGATAATTTTTGCTTACAATTCTTATCTTATAATTACTTCCTGTTTCATATTCTTCCCCGACAAACCAGCTGTAACTTTGTTCTGTTCCATTCAGAGTAGCAAGCTCTTTATAATCCTCACCATCTTTCAGTAATTTTATAATAATCTCTCCTTCAACTTCAGAATACCACTTTACCTCGAAGTTAGAATACTGTCTAATTTCTTTAGATTTATCAGGATCTGTTATCTCTATACCCCATACCTCTTCATTTACTTCATTAGTATAATCCGATTCTGTAAAAGAATTAACTGCTCTGACTTTATAACTAACAGAACCGGGATGTACATCTTCATCCTTCCAGTTTTCAACATTTTTCCCAACTCTTTTAATCATTTCATAATTGCCCGAACCGTATTTTCTATATATTTCAAATCCATCTTCATTAGTGCTAGTATCCGTCCAGCTTAATTCTACATTCTTCTTCCCCGCTGTTAGCTCTGAAACCAAATTATTGGGTGCAGGTATATCCGCAACTGTTATTTCAAATTCATTGTTGCTGATATCTTTTACTTCATAATTAACACTTTCAATTTTAATTCTATAATTATTATCCGGCGCAATATCGTATGGAATATCCCATACAAAACTTCCATCACTTGCTGTTGATTCCTTTAAAACAGTTTCATTCTGATTATTAATTAAGGTAATTTCTACATTATCTTCAATATTATCATTCCAGGAAATATTATGGGTTGAATTCTGCTCCCACATTTCCCCGCCCTGAGGTGATTTAACTTCTATAAATCTATTTTCCAGACTAAATTTTGAAGATAACGCATTCTGATTGGAGTTTTCTAAGCTAATTATTTTAACCCTATAACTATTACCTGAGATAAGTTCTTTATCC
>CAZMFS010000154.1:0-5486 GCA_964565585.1 uncultured bacterium | reverse complement strand
TGCTCTTTTAAGATACGAGGATAAGAACTCCATGAAATTTTCTGTAGAAAGCAGACTGCCCATGCTGGACTTCAGATTGTTTGAGGAAGTTATAAAAATAAATCCAATCGAGCATTATGATAATGGGTATTTAAAAATTATATTAAGAAAAATTGCGGATAAGGTTCTTCCTGAAGAGATAGCATGGAGAAAGGAAAAATTCGGATTTTTTTCTCCAGAAGAATTGTGGCTGAGCAAATTTAAAGGTGAAATCAAAAGTAAAATCAAAAGATCAACTCTGCTGGATAATTTTATCTATAAACAGAGAATCGACAAACTTGGATACAAGGAACTGTGGAAGTTGTACAATATTGCCATCTGGGAAGAGTTATTCGAAGTTAAAATTTAATGAAATTTATGAGGTAAAATTGAAAAAGGTATTAATTATTGTTTATTCAAATTTTAAAAATGACAACAGGGTTAGAAAACATAAATATTTTTTTGAAAAAAAGGGTTATGAAGTTAATATTGCAGGATTTGAAAAGGATATAAGCTGGCATATTAAAATTAAAGATAAATTAAACTATTTATTCAATCTAATATTCAATAAGGAAAAAGCACTTTATAACTATTTTTCTCAACTTGAAATGCTGGAAGAGAAAATTGATAATGAAAAAAAATATGATGTTGTTTTAGCAAATGATTGGAATACATTATATACGGGATATCAGATTGCTAAAAAGCATAATGCTAAACTGATTTATGATTCCCATGAGTTTGCAATTGAAGAAAAGCCAAAGTCTGATATCAAATGGAGGATTTTTGTTAGACCTCTTATTAAATATATTGAAAAAAAGTATATTGATTTTGCCGATTTAGTGATTACGGTTAGTCCTGATATTCAATCAAAATTAGAAGGTTTATATAAGATTGCTAAATCGGTTACAGTAATGAACATCCCCCTGGATAAAGATATAAAATATCTTTTTAAAAAGAAAAAAAAGACCTTAAACTATCCTATTCAATTATTTTACAGCGGTAGATTAAATGAAGATAGAGGATTTGATATTGTTGTTGAGGCAGTGAAAAACTTTTCTCAAAAATTCGAATTGCACATGCGATTAATTGGAAATGTGGATTATTACAGAGATAAGTATAATGGAGATAATATTTTTATATATGGACCGGTTTCTCCTGATAATTTAGTTGAAGAAACGTGTAAATATGATATCGGAATAGGATTGATCAAACCGACCAATTTGAATTATGTCTATTCCCTTCCCAATAAATTTTTTGAATATGTAAAGGCGGGGCTGCCTGTGATTACATATATGCAGAACATTTCCATGAGAAAAATTATTGAAAAATATGATATAGGATTTGTGGTTGAAAATTGTGATCAAAAAAGTATCGAGAAGAAATTAGCTCAAATCTCTATTGATGATGTTACAAAGATACACCAAAAATTATCCTTTGAAGAAATATTTTCTGCAAAAAAGGAGTGGAATAAGGTATTTGATTATCTTTTTAAAAAAAGGGTTTGAATGAAAAAAACAAGTATTAATAAACAAAGTTTGATAAATATAATAATATCTTATTTCGGTCTATTTATTGGTCTTTTCAATACTATTTTCAGGACCAATGTCTTAACTCCTTCTGAAATTGGATTAATATCAATATTATTTTCAATAGCAGGGATATTTCAGTATTTTACCGTTTTTGGAATAACAAATTCTCTGATTAAATTTTATCCTGAATACAGGGATGAAAAGAATAAAAAAACCGGCTTTTTGATTTTTATAATTATTACTCCTGTTTTTTTATTTCTATTAGTATCTGTAATTTTTCTTCTGAATTATGAGTTAATAATTGAAAAATATGATAATATTTTAATAAAAAAATATTTTTTATATGTAATTCTAATTCTTTTAATTAACACATTAACAGAGATTTTTAGGCAATTTTTAAGAATTTATTATAAAACAAACTATTCTACATTTGTTAAAGATTTCTTATTTAAAATATTTCATTTACTTCTGCTTTTGACAGTACTATTTTTCAACATGAAATTTGTTCATTATTTTCATATATTATTATCTTTTTATTTTCTGATGCTGGTATTATTTATTTTGAAAACTCTTAAATTAATGGATCTGTATAAACCTGATTTTAGTTTTTTAAATAAAAAGTTTTTGAAGAAATTTGTCTCCTACTCCAGTTTTAGGTTTTTAACAAGTATTTCCGGAGGGCTTATAAACAAAATTGATAAGTTAATGATAAGTTTTTTTGGTTCTCTTGCTAATGTAGGGGTATATTCAATTTCATTGAGTATAGGAAATATACTGGGAATTGTTGGGAGGTCCGTATTAAAAGTAGCTCATCCTCAAATTTCTGATGATTTAAATAAAAATAATTATAAAAAAATCGAGTCAACTTACAAATCAACTGCTAAATTTGAATTTTTTATTGGTATTTTCTTATTTATATATTTTACATTATTTGCAAAAGATTTTTTAACAATTCTTGGGAAGGAATACAGTAAAGGGTATTTGGTATTAATTGTTATGGCTTTGGGACAGCTAATCAATTTGATGGCAGGAATGTGTGGAGGTATCATATCTTATTCTAAATATTATAAATTTGCTTTTTATGTAAGAATAATAATACTATTAATAAATGCAGCACTTAATTACTTTTTAATTCAGGAGTTGGGGATTTTAGGAGCTGCTATTGCAACTTCCTTTAGTTTAGCAATCTTTAATATTGTAAAGATTATTTTTGTATATAGAAAATTTGATATGCTTCCCTTCACTAAATTCAATTTAAAATCTTTTTTTGCTGCACTAATAGCCTTTACAGGAGCTTTTTTAGTAAAATCCCTATATTTTGAGATAAATTTATTCTGGATTATCATATATTTTATACTATCATTTATATTATATATAATAGGGTTTATTCTTGTAGGGGAGAAAGCCAAGATGTTAGAAATTTATAAGTATTTTAAAAAGCAGCTGTATAATTTAAAAAGGGATAAGAAATGAAAAACTTTGCAATAGTACAAAATAAAATAAGTTTTGGAGGAAGGCTGGATGTAATTATTGCAATTACAAAATTTTTTAATCAAAAAGGCATGAAACCCGATATTCTATCTTTTGAAGCTAATGATATAAACAAAAAAAATATAAAAAAACATTATAATATTGAGATAGATTTTAATTTAAAAAAAATTAAGAGGACAATGAAACTGCCACATGAACTTGATATCCTGGCTTTTAATTTAAAATTGAGACATTTTAAAAATAAATATGACTTTTTTATAAATAGCAACAATACTTCTTTTTTAATGCCTAATTTGCCAATGATATCTTATGTACATTTTCCGAGAAAATACAGGTTAAGAAGTAAATATAAGAGCATACATGATAAAAAAAATAAAAGAAAAAAATGGTTAAGGTCCAAACGGGATTTTTTACATAAGCTGCTTCAAAAGTTTTATTTTTTCAATTTTAATATTCAACCTAAAAATTTAATTGTCTGTAATTCAGAATTTACAAAAAGTAAATTTAAAGAGATATATCCAAACTATAACAAAAAAGTAGAAGTAATATATCCTCCGGTAAGTATTGATAATAAAGTTAAATACTCCAAAAAAAACTCGGTAATTACTTTGGGCAGGTTTAGTAAAAACAAAGGTCAAATGGAACAGCTGAAAATAGCAAAAGAATCTCCGGATATTAAATTTTACATTGTAGGATTTGCTAAGAAAAACAATAATTATTATAATAAATGTCTCGATTATAAAAAAAATAATAACTTAAATAATGTCAGGTTGGTAAGAAATGCAAGTTTTAGGGAAAAAATGGATCTATTAAAAAATTCTAAAATTTTTCTTAATACTACGAAAAATGAACCGTTTGGAATTACCACAGTTGAAGCTATCATGGCAGGGTGTCTACCTATTGTATATGATTCGGGAGGGCAGAAAGAAATAGTTTCTTTACCTGATCTGAGATTCGAATATAAGGAAAAGGCAATAAAGCTTATTAACTCGATAGATGAAATAACTTACAGGGAAAAAATCAATTATTTGCAAAAACATATAAAGAAATTTGATATTGGAAACTTTTTGAAAGAATTTGATAAAATCTATTCAGAATTTAAAGGAAAGTATTTATGATAAATAAAATTATTAGAAATATTAAAGAACTATTTGAAATTAATAAAAGATTTTTTGTTAATAAGTTAAAGAAGGATAAAAAGAAAATAATTAAAGATTATAAAAATATAAAACAGAGAATCCAGGATAGTTATTCTCCTGTATTTATTCTTTCTACGGGAAGATGCGGGACAAAATTAATAAATAATTATCTTAATAAGTCGGAAGAAATATCTAGCTATCATTCACCTGTACCGGAATTTATTTATTATTCTAAAGTTGCATATGAAAATAATATTTTAAATAGGGAGAATAAATTATTAGAGATGGTTTTTGATTCGGGGCGTTTTGAACTTATATTTCAATCATACAAAAACAATAAAATCTATGTAGAAACTAATAATAGAATAACATTTTTTTCTCCCCAGATAGCTAAATTGTATCCCAAAGCAAAGTTTGTTCATTTAATTAGAAATCCAGCAGATTTTATCAGAAGTGGTATAAGAAGAAAATGGTATACTTATACTAATCTGCACGATATAGGAAGAATCAAACCTGTTAAAAACAAAAATGAGTTTGATAGTCAATGGTCGGATATTGAAAAAATTGGATGGTTGTGGAATGAAACAAACTTGTTTATTGAAAAATTCAAAAAAAATACTTCAAATAATAGAATAATTACCATAAAGTTTGAAGAATTGATAGAAAATCCAGAGGTGTTTAAAAAATTACAAAGGTTTATAGGGATTAAACCCTGGAGTCAAAAGAAAATTCTTAATGCTATTGAAACTAAAGTCAATAAGCAGAAAACGGGTAAATTCCCGGAGTACAAAGATTGGACTGAAAAGCAAAAAAAGTTATTAAAACAGTTATTAAATGATACTTTAACACAAGGGTATAATTACAAATTATGATAAATATTAATTTGAATAATAGAAAATATATAAAACAAATTAAATATGTATTTAATTACCTTTTAAGAAATTGCAATCTGAACTTTCAACTTTGCAATTCAAAAGATGTTGATGCTTTATCAATTAATTATATTTACAATGAAAACATTAATGTTGATAAATTAAAGAATTCTTTAGTAATTGTGGATTCCAGAAAGCTATTTAATAGAGATTATTTAAAAAAAGAACCCAAGATTAATAATGTCCAAAATTTTTTTTATGAAGATTGTAGAATTTATTCTTTGTTTAGTAGCAACGGCAATATACATATTAATCATTATGAAGAAAAAAATGTAATTGTTACCAATATTGATATAATTTCTGATATCTTTTATATGTTAACGAGATATGAGGAATATTTTTCAAATGGAAAAAAAGATAAATATAATCGATTTGAG
>CAZMFS010000153.1:0-5493 GCA_964565585.1 uncultured bacterium | reverse complement strand
AGTAAATAGCTTATAAGTTATAGCATAAAAGATAAAAGATTAAAGGTAATTTCTTTGAAGCATTAAAAATCGCTTACGCGATTTTTTTAACGTACATTGAACATTGTACAGAGCACAAAGCTTGAATGTAATTCCTCCGAATAGAAGAACTTAAATGTTATACCAGAAGATTCCGGCACATGGAAAATCTCGACAGAGATTTTTATTCAACAGTAACACTTTTAGCCAGATTCCTCGGCTTATCTACATTGAGATTTCTGTCAACTGCAACATAATAGGAAAGCAGCTGAAGCGGAATTGTATTTATAATTGGTGAAAGAATATCAATAGTTTTGGGTACATACAGCACATGATTGCAGTATTCCTTTATATCCTTATTACCCCTTGTTGCCAGTGCTATTACAGTCCCCTTTCTTGCTTTAATTTCTTCAATATTTGAAACAATTTTATCATATATATAGTCATCCTCTGTTGCCACAACTATAGTCGGCATTCTCTCATCAACCAGCGCCAGAGGTCCGTGCTTCATCTCTGCAGCTGGGTACCCTTCTGCATGTATATAGGATATCTCCTTCAATTTTAAGGCCCCTTCGAGAGCCACAGGATAATTAAACTGTCTTCCCAGATATAATGCATTATCAATATCTTTAAAATATCTTACATAATCCCGTATTCTATCGGCCTGACCTAAAAACTCCTTTACCTTCTTCGGAAGTTTTTTCATCTCTTCAACTATTCTTTTACCCTCTTTTAGGGATAGTTTTTTCCATCTTCCGAGCATAAGGGCTATAAGAGTCAATACTGTAACCTGTGATGTAAAAGCTTTTGTTGAAGCTACACCAATTTCCGGTCCTGCATGTATATAAACCCCCGCATCTGTTTCTCTGGCAATAGTTGATCCAACTACATTAACTATTCCAAATACTTTCGCTCCCTTTCTCTTTGCTTCTCTCAGAGCGGCAAGGGTATCGGCAGTCTCTCCTGATTGGGATATCGCAAACAGTGCAGTTCCCTCTTCAATTATCGGATTTCTGTATCTAAATTCGCTTGCATACTCAACTTCTACAGGAATACCTGCAAGTCTTTCTATTAAATACTCTCCAATTAGAGCAGAGTGCCAGCTTGTACCGCAGGCAGTAAGTATTATCCTGTCAACATCTCTCAAAAAATCCATATATTCTTTAAGTCCTGCAAGAACTGCAGTACCGTTTTCCTCATCAAGGCGTCCCCTCATTGCATTGTGAATAGTGGTATCCTGTTCATGAATTTCTTTAAGCATAAAGTGGGGATATCCGTTTTTTTCTATATCGCTTAACTCCATGTCTATTTTTTGATATCTTTTTTCTTTAGGGATATTATCCTCTATATTTTTAATTTTTATCTGTTCACCCTTTTCTACGTGAGCGATCTCTCCCTCTTCGAGATAAATAACATTATCGGTATACCTGAGAATAGCTGCAACATCGCTTGCTACAAAAAAGTCATCGTCCTGACCTCTACCAACCAGCAGGGGACTTCCGCTTCTGGCAGCTACTATACTGTTTTTTTCGTATTTGGATATTACCGCAATACCGTAGGTACCTTCAACCTGTATTAAAGCCTTTCGAACAGCTTCAAACATTGTTTCTTCATTTTTATAATATTCTTCAAACAAATGTGCCAGAATTTCGGTATCGGTCTCCGTATAGAACTGATGTCCCTTTTCTTCAAGATATCTTTTAAGCGCCCTGTAGTTTTCTATAATTCCATTATGTACTACTGCAATATTTCCGGTGCAGTCAAGATGGGGATGTGCATTTGTATCGTTGGGTGCTCCGTGTGTTGCCCATCTGGTATGGGCTATACCCACTCCGGCCGAAAGGTCATCTTCCTTCACTCTATTTTCGAGCTTATTTACCTTCCCCTCGCACTTCTCAACGTATATTTCGTTCTCACCGTTCTGTATTGCAACTCCGGCAGAATCATAACCCCTGTACTCCAGCCTGTGAAGACCCTCAAGCATTATAGGGATAGAATCCATATCACCGGTATAACCTACTATTCCACACATATTTTACCTCCAAAATTCTTCGTGCAACTATTATATTACTTTTTATATAAATATAAAGTAAAAATTTTTGTTCCATACTTTCGTCAGCCGTGATCCGTGAACCGTCAAAAAAATTGCTAACGTAATTTTTCAACGTACATCTCGTATTGTACAACATACAAAGTTTGTAAGCTATTCCTTTTGAAGCAAAACAAAAATTTAAAAAATTAAAATGCTAAAATTTCAAACCTTGAAAACTTTCTCTTTGAAGAATTAATAATCTATTAGGATTTTGGAATTTTCTCAAATCCTGACCCAAAAGCTTTATCTTAATCTTACCCTTAATCTGAAAATTATCTCTAATAATTTCTTTTGTCAGGAATTTTCACTCAAATAAATCATTCAATAATACTTATTATCTTATTAAATTTAAAATCTTTAAAAATATTATTCAATTTGCTTATACAATTTTTTTGTCCATAATAATGTCTAAATTTATATAATAATTTAAGATTATCAACCTTTGGTTGCTTATAATCAATTTCCCATGGATGTAAATAAAAATTTCCACCCTTATTTTGCTTTACTGATTTTTGAAATATTTTTCTATATATAAAATAGGGCAATAATCTAAAATACCCTCCCCCACCAACTGGGAAATTTTTCCCAAAACTATTAAAAGTAGATATAGGAATTTCATAAAAATTTTCTTTATAAATTTTAACAAACGAGTTGCTCTCAGAATCCAGGTTTATTTTGGAATATCTATCGTGAAAATCGCTGGGAAAATAACTTGAATCATACAAGAAACCCTCTTCATTTAATATATCAAGAGCCCATTCTGTTATAGAAAAACTAGGAGCACGATACCCATAGATTTCTTCTCCAATTATATTTTCTAATATTAATTTAGATTTTCTTATATCTTCTCTAAACTGTTCCGCTGTCAAATTATAAATTAACTCGTGGCCATATCCATGAGAAGCGACCTCATGCCCCTTTTTATGTATTTCTTTTACTAATTCAGGAACTCTTTCAGCAATCCATCCAAGTACAAAAAAAGTAGCTTGCTGATTATATCTATCCAAAAGATTTAAAATCTTTTCGGTATTATCTTTTACCCTTAATTTTTTATCCTCCCATTCATCTTTTGATATCTGTCCTTTTAAATTTTCTACCTGAAACCAATCTTCAATATCAAAAGTTAAAATAATAGGACTTCCCATATAAATACCTTTTCATATTAATTATTCAAAATTTCTAAATAAAGATTTAAATATTAGTTATTATTAGACTGATATATTTTATTTATTTTAAATAATATTGGCCATAGAAAAAAGATTATTGATATTGTTATGAATATAGCTCCCAGCGGTTTAGTAAAGAATAACAAAGGATTATTATCATATTTTATAAGCGCTCTTAGTAAATTATTCTCCATTATTGGACCCAATACTAATCCTAAAACTAATATTGCTATAGAATACCCATATTTTTTCATATAGTACCCAAATAATCCAAATAAACACATAATAACAACATCAAAAAAGCTATTATTTACAGAATAAGCACCGACAATAGCAAACACAAATATTGCAGGATATAGTAAATAATTTGGAACCTTTAGCAATTGAGTTATGGCTTTAACTTCAAGAAAACCAAAAATTAACAATAAAACATTTATAATTAAAATACCAGCAAAAAGTGTATATACCATTTCTTTATTAGTAGTAAGTAATGTTGGACCTGGATTTATACCATTAACTTCAAATACTCCAAGTAATATTGCTGTTACTGCCCCTCCAGGAATACCTAAAGCAAGTAATGGAATAAATGTAGCAACCGCTGCTGAATTATTTGCTGCCTCCGGGGCAGCCACTCCCTTTAAATTTCCTGTACCAAATTTAACTTTATTGTTTTTATTTATACTATCTTCCATGCTATAACCCATATAATTGGCAAGGACAGCACCAGCACCTGGTAAGGCACCTATTATCAGGCCCAAAAGAGAGGACCTTGCAATTGTATTTTTGACATACTTTATATCGTTTTTATGAGGTAATTCCATTTTAAAATCTATCTTATCATTATTTTTAAATTCAAAATGTTTTCTAACCTGATAAAACACTTCAGCCACTGCATATGCACCTATCATAATTGGAACAAAATTAAACCCATTTAAGAGAAAACTCCTATTAAAAGTAAACCTTAATGTTCCATCAATACTTGACATCCCAACTGTACTCAAAAATATCCCAAATAGTCCTGAAAGTAGCCCCTTAATAAAATTTTTACTCAATCCTGTTATTATACTTATCCCCAATAATGTCAAAGCGAAATATTCTACCGGTCCAAACAAATAAGAAATTTTCATTAATTGAGTTGAGCCAAATATCAAAAATATTGAACTAAAAATACCGCCTATTGCAGAGGCAATAATTGCAATTCCTAAAGCTTTGGCTGCTCTACCTTTCTTTGTTAAGGGATACCCATCTATTCTTGTACATGTATTTTCAGGAGCTCCAGGTATATTAAATAAAATGGCTGTCTGGGATCCTCCGAAAGTTCCTGCTACATAAACTCCTGCTATTAATAAAATCCCAGCAGCAGGATTAATATGATAAGTAAAAGGGATTAAAAGTGTAGCTCCAATCACAGGACCCAATCCGGGTATAGCACCAAAGACTATACCAAAAATTGACCCTACTATCAAAATTAACAAATAAGAAGGTTCTAATAAAATACTAAAACCATGTAACAAATCAGTTATCATAATTAATCCTATAATAGAAATATCTCATTAAAATCTTTAAATATCCATACCCCAGCAGGTAATGGAACATATAAAACTTTAATAAACAAAAAATAAATAATTGCTGTAATTATTATAGAATATATAAAATTTACCAAATACTTTTTGCTTCCAAAAAAATATGTAATTAAGATTAAGTAAACTGGAGTAATTAAAAAAAATCCAAATATTTTTATCATAAAAATATATGAAAAAGTAAAAAAGATATTAAAAATAAACTTTTTAGTTTTTTCATTCACTTTTTTAAATTTTAGATTAACCTTTTCTTTTATAAACTCTTTAATTATTATAATCAAACTCGTTATTATCATACCGACTAATAAAATAATCGGAAATAATAGTGCATTAGAATTTTCCACCATCACCTTTAATTGTGGCACCCTAAACACTAATAAATAAAATGCAACTATAAGTATTAGTAATGGTCCTAAAACTCTACTCATAAATATCTTTATTTTATAGCATTTTTATAATAGTTATATTCTTTCTCTAAAAATTTTCCGAATTTATCTCCTGTCAAAAGACCTTTACGTAAATGCAAATACTTCTTTTTCTCATAATTTTTATAATCTTCTGTAGAAACTGCTTTTTGTACAACATTAATAATTTTGTTAATTTTCTCCTTTTCAACACCTTTTTTCATCCAAATACC
>CAZMFS010000152.1:0-5504 GCA_964565585.1 uncultured bacterium | reverse complement strand
AAGACAGTATTTGAAATTTATGATGAAGTTATTGATAGTGCTCAAAATCAAATTGTTGGCGGTGGGAGATATGATGAGTTGGTTGAAACAATAGGAGATAAATCTCAACCTGGATTAGGTTTTGCTTTTGGTTTTGATAGGCTTGTTAATTTAATAATGAAAAAAAATGAGATTGAAATCCCTACAAAATATAAAAAAATATTTATTGCATGGTATTTGAATGATGAAAAAAAACTAATGAAATTTGCTAATAAATTAAGAGATATGGATATAAAGGTAGATTTTAAATATAAATTAAAAGGTTTTTCTTCTCAACTAAAATATGCTGATAAAAATAATTATAATTATGTTATATTTTTAGGCGAAAATGAATTGAAACTTAAAGATAAAGTTCATATAAAGAATATGGATACGGGAAAAGAAGAAAATGTGAATATTGATAGTTTAAAACAGTATATAGAAAAAGGAGAATAAATGGAGATTATACAAAGAGATAGTTATTGCGGTGAGTTAAGATTATCGGATTGTGAAAAGAAAGTAAAACTAAATGGCTGGATAAAAAAAATGAGAAGCTTTGGAAAGCTTCTTTTCATAGATTTATGGGATCACACAGGTTTATGTCAGCTTGTTGTAGAAATAGATGAAGAAAATAAAAAATTAAAAAAATGTATTGTAGGAGATTGTATAGGAGTAGAAGGAACAGTTGTAGAAAGAAAAGAAAAGAACAAAGATTTAAAAACAGGTGAGATAGAGGTTGATATCTCAGATTTTAAGATTTATTCTAACTCTTCTCCTCTACCTATAGATAGAAGTAAAGATTTATCAGAAGATATTAGATTAAAATATAGATATCTTGATTTAAGGACAGATAAAATGCAAAATATACTTAGAGTTAGACATAAATATCTTCAATCTGTAAGAGAATTTTTAAATAAGGAAGAATTTATAGAAGTCGAAACTCCGATACTATCAAAAAGTACTCCGGAAGGAGCAAGAGATTATGTGGTTCCCTCAAGAATAAATAAAGGAAGCTTTTATGCTTTACCACAATCCCCTCAATTGTACAAACAGTTACTTATGATTGGCGGACTGGATAAATATTATCAAATAGCAAGATGCTTTAGAGATGAAGATTTTCGTGCTAACAGACAGGCAGAATTTTCACAAATTGATTTGGAGATGTCTTTTGTTAAAGAAGAAGATATTATTGATCTTACTGAAAGGTTACTAAAATACAGTTTTGAAAAAATTTTAGATAAAAAAATTAAAATTCCATTTAAACGATTGGAATATTCAGAAGCCATGTCCAAATACGGAACGGACAAACCGGATTTAAGATTTGATATGAAAATTATAAATATTACTAAAGATATCAATGTAGAAGGTTTTAAAATACTAGAAAGTATTAAAAATAGTAATAAAACAATTAAAGCGATTAAATTAAAAAATAATACCGTTTCTAGAAGCCAAATTGATGATTATACTGAATATGTCAAAAAATTTGGTGCAAAAGGATTAATATGGTTTATAAAAGAAAAAAATAAATTAAGATCATCGATATTAAAATTTTTAAAAGATAATGGTGAAAGTATCGAAAAAGCAATGAACATTAAAAACAATGAGACTGTATTTATCGTAGCTGGACAGGAAAAAATGGTAAATAAATCATTGGGGAAATTGAGGTTGAAATTAAGAGATGAATTTGATTTGGTAAAAAACAACTCTAATCTGAAATTTGTCTGGGTAACCCATTTTCCAATGTTTGAATATAGTGAAAAAGAAGAAAGATATAAAGCGAATCATCATCCTTTTACAATGCCGTATAAAAAAGATATACAAAAATATAAAGATAATGCGGTAGAAAAAATACGTTCTTATGGATATGATATTGTCTTAAATGGTGAAGAAATAGGTGGTGGAAGTATAAGAAATCATCTGGGAGAATTGCAAAAACAGGTATTTGATATATTAGAATTAACAAAAGAAGAACAGGAAGATAAATTTGGATTTTTCCTTGAAGCGCTTAAATATGGAACACCACCTCATGGAGGTATTGCATTTGGAGTTGAAAGAATTATTCAAATATTGACTAAAAATAAATCGATTAGAGATGTGATTGCTTTTCCAAAAACAACAAATGCTGCATGTTTAATGACAAATTCTCCTAACAAGATTAGCAAAAACCAATTAGATGAATTAAACTTAAATATAAAAAAGGATTGACAAATATAGGTAATATATATATACTTAAGATAAGTTGTTGTGGGATTTGGTTAATAATAGGAGGTGAGAGTCTTGAAAAAGTCTATATTAATTATATTAAGTATCATGGTATTGTTTGCATTTTCAACTGGTTGCACAAAAAGAATAGAAGTTCAGGAACATGGAAAAACTGTAGTAATACCTGAGAAGTCTAAACCTTATATGGAAGAAGCAGTAAAAGCAGAAAATAAGGTTGAAAATCTAAAAGAAGAAAAAAATGAAAAAGAAGAAAATGTAGATGAAGCTGAAGAAAAACTAGAAAACGCAAAAGAAAATAAAGCTGACTTGGACAAACTTGAAAGAATTAAAGAATCTAAAGGTAAATTATGGTGAGGGGGAATCAGATTATGAAGAAAATATTAATAATATTAGTTATATCATTATTTATAGTTCCGATTATTGGACAAAATTCTAGACCTCCTGAAGATGCTTCTGTTGAAGAATTTAATAAATATTATCAGCAAAGAGAAGCACAGGCGGAAGAAAAAGCTCAAAAGCTTCAAGAACAAATTAATGAACTGGAAACTAAAATTAACGATTTAACAACAAAGGCTGAAAATATCAGACAGTGGAAACCTGAAGAAAAACAAACACTTCAAAACTTCAAAGATGTACCTAAAAATTATGTTGTTAAAAAGGGAGATTGGCTATCTAAATTAGCTGAATATGAAGAAGTTTATGGTAAAGGTAATTACTGGAAATGGCCTGTAATTTATAGAGCTAATAGGGACAAAATTGATGATCCTGATTTGATTTATCCTGGACAAAATTTTGATATTCCAAGATTAATGCCAGAAAAATGGGAAGTATATAAAGGAGAAACATTAAGAAAAATTTCTTCTTATTATGAAATTTATGATTCAGCTAGTAAATGGAAAAAAATTTATGAAGCAAATAAAGAAGATATTTCTAACCCAGATGTAGTTGATACTGGAACAGTTCTTCAAATACCTAGACCATAATATTTATATTGAAGCTAATTAAATTATTGAGTTTTTAAAAAAGGGGTAACCTTTTATTACCCCTTTTTTGCATTTGAGGTGTGATTTTGAGTAAAGCTGATAAGGAACAAAATACAATAAGATTACCTGACAATATAGATTTACGTTTATTACAGGGTACTAATAATTCAAATTTAAAATTAATTCGAAATCTTTTGGATATTGACTTCACTATTAGAGATAAAAATGTTATTATTGATCAGAATACTGACTTAAAAAAAATAGATAAGTTAGAAATCATTATTAAAGAGATAGTCAATCTAATTGATGCTGATTTTAATCCCAAAAAATCAGATATTAGATATATAGTTCAAGTTGCAAGGCATGGAGAAAAGCCTAAACTTCATAAATTATTAAATAAAAAAATTGTAATAACTGCAAAAAAAAAAGTTATAACTCCCAAAACGCTGCATCAAAAAGAATATGTTGATGCAATCGATAAATTTGATATTGTTTTTGGAATAGGTCCGGCTGGTACAGGAAAGACATATTTAGCAGTTGCTAAAGCGGTTAATTATCTAAGAGAAAATCTTGTAAAAAAAGTTGTATTAGTTAGACCTGCTGTAGAAGCTGGAGAAAAAATTGGATTTTTACCCGGTGATATTCAGGAAAAAGTTAATCCTTATTTAAGACCGCTATATGATGCTTTATATGAGATGCTAACACCCGAAAAAGTGGAAAATTTTATATCCAATAATGTTATTGAAATAATACCGCTAGCGTTTATGAGAGGGCGTACTTTAAATGATGCATTTATAATTATGGATGAAGCACAGAATGCTACACCTGATCAAATGAAGATGTTCTTGACCAGAATGGGATTTGGTTCTAAAGTAATTGTTACTGGAGATATTACCCAGGTTGATTTACCTTCGAACCAGGAAAGTGGTTTAATAAATGCTGAAAAACGTCTTAATAATATTGAGGATATTGCTTTCATTTATTTTTCAAGAATAGATGTTGTTCGACATAATCTGGTACAAAAGGTAATAAAAGCCTATAAAGATGAGAATAAAAGATGATTATAAAAAAAATAAAAAATATTAATATTAAAAAACATCTAAAAAACCCCATTGTAATATTAGTATTAATACTTTTCATTTTAATGTCAGCATTTTATTCATTTAATCAATTAAAATATATCACCCAATATGATTATGAAATTGGCGATGTCGTTAAAGAAGATTTAAAATCTACTGTTTCTTTTGAATGGATTGATAAGAAAAAATCTAAAAAAAAGATACAGGAAAAAATTGATAATGCGCCTGAAATATATATATTAAATGATAATATATATGAAGAAAAAAGAAGTTACCTTTTAGAAGATATTAAAAGAGTAAATAATGTATTAAGTAATCAGAATATCGATGAGGATGAAAAATTTCAAAGAATTCAGAATATATGGGGAAATTTTGAAAACATCGATGATTTAAATTTAAATAAATCTATTTCAGAATTAACTAAATCTGAAGTTAATACAATAGCCCAAATAAGTATTGCAATATTAAAAAAAATTTATAAACTAGGAATAATAAATCAATCATTTTTAATAAAAAATACTAATCAAAATATTTTAATAAGAAGAAAAAGTGATAATACTGAAATTAATATTGATCAATTAATTATAAAGGAAAAAATTGACTCAAGATTAAAAACATTAATAGATAATTACTTGGAGGGAGAATCTAAATATAAGAATATAACCTTTTATGTATTAAAAAACTATATATCTACAAATCTAAATTATAGCGAAAAATTAACAAATCAATATAAAGAAAAAATAAGGGAACAACAGTCTTATGTAAAAAAATATGTTGAGCAAAACGAGATTATTGCCAGAAAAGGACAAATTATAGATCAAACAATCTATAATAAAATCCAGACCATGGTATCCGAATTACAAAAAATTAAAATCTATAATATATTAGGTTTTAATTTATTTTTAATAATTATATTTATACTTCTTTACTATTTCTTTAAAAAATATTTCAAATTTGAAAATAAATCAAAATATAAAATTTTCCTTCTGGTTACAATTTTGTATTTTTTAATATTAATATTATTTAATAACTTTCAAAACCAGCAATTATTTTACATACTACCTTTTATAACATTTATTATGGCAAATTATTTTTTAATTGGTTTTAACTTTACAATTATTTCTTTACTTTCCTATTTGACAATATATTTCTTTTTTTCTCCTGATTCAAAATTTTTAATATTTTATTTTTTGATAAGTTT
>CAZMFS010000151.1:0-5544 GCA_964565585.1 uncultured bacterium | reverse complement strand
CTATAAGATCCATCCAGCCGTCCTGATTGTAATCCTGCCATTTGTAAGCCGGGTCTTTAACCTCTACTATATTGGAAGCTGTTATCTTCTTGAATCTGGTGGTTTTAAATTTATAAACATCGGACCATTCACTTGTATCGTTATCGTTGTGTGCACATACCCTCCAGTAATACCATCTGTTTCTTTCCAAGTTATCGGGCATGAATTGTAGGCTGTTGATATTTTCTTTTTTCTCTACAATATTTTCAAAATTTTTATCCCCTGCTATCTGAACTGTGTAGTTATCTGCATTTTCTCCTTTAAACCATGAAATATTTGTGTTTAAAGATACGTGTTTCTTTTCATTTTCAGGGTAGTTTGGATCAGGTTTACCCACAGTATGGATAACTTCAAAGTTTTTCCAGTCGGAAAATTCCGAACACCTCCCGCTTCTATCAATTTTTCTAACCTTCCATCTGTAATTTCCTTTCAGTATTTCATGAAGCTGATAGCTGTTTGTTCTGCCTGCATTTCCCCCTCTTACAAAATCAATTCCCAAACTATTATCTGAAACTTCAGCGGAAGATATTATCGTTTTGTTCTCTTCATTGGAAATTATTTTTTCTACATATATTGAATAGGTGGATTCTGTATTTTTACTACCGCTCCAGCTGAAATCTATATTATTTAAATAAACCTCATCAGACGGATCCGAAGGAGTATTTAATTCTGGGGTGTCATTATTACCTTCATACATATTTGTTAAAAGCTTTGTTTTTCTATAACCTTTTTTGAGCTTTCCATCAAGCAATAAATCCAGTTTGTGATCCGAATTGTAATCCGAAGCGAAAAACCTGTAGGATCCATAATTACCGACATTCAACCTAAATGTTTTTTCCCCGAGTTTATCAAGAAGTTTTATTTTGAAATATTTATTATTAACATCTTCATTTACAAACCCAACTATATCCTTGCTTCCGTCTCTATCGAAATCAACTATTTCGGGATTATCTATATTTCCGCATTCTATCCTACTCTTTTCACTAAATGCATTATTCTCGTAAATATAGGTTGCAATCTCATTTCCGGTTCTTTTTATAAGCTCGATGCTGGAGTCATTATCCATATCATAAAAGCCTATAAAATTATTCAGATCTGTGTTGAAATCTTTTTTATAAAATGATTTGTCACCGTAGTTTTCAAATATTAAAGCTTTCGAATCATTCTTTGAAACAACTATATCGCTGTCTCCATCGTTATCAAAATCGGCAAATTCTAAAGTTTTAAAATTTTCAATACTTTCAATATTTTTTGAAGTAAAGTAGTTTTCTTTTCTAAAATATAGTTTTAAATTTCCTTTTTCCGAAAGAGTAACAATATCTTTCTTACCGTCATTGTTTAAATCTTTGATTTTAAGTAGCGATTTATAATCCATGTCTGAAATATTGCTAATATCTGAGCTCGCTTCAAATCCGTTACCTGTTTTAAAAAGTATTTCTCCCCTGTAATTGCCGTTAACCTTCTTAATTATAAAGAGATCAAACTTCCCGTCGGAGTTAAAATCAGCCGTCTCAAAATTTAAAACATTTTTAATTTCAAAACTATCATCTTTAATGAGTTTATTATTTCCATCATTTTTATATTTTCTTAATATCCTATCTCCACCATCGTATTCAATTTTCAACAAATTATAACTATCATCATTATTACTATCATAAAATCTGAAATTTGTATATTTATCTTTTCTTATGTTTATATCGGTAATTTTAAAATACTTCACTGAAAAATTACCCGTATCGGACCAGCCCGTATTTCCATTATCCGTAATAGCTCTTACCCGCCAGTAATATTTTTCATTTACCATCTCGGGATTAAACTGATAGCTTGATTCCTTTAGATCCGTGATCCTTTTATCAACAACTGTAAAATTTTTATACCTTGATAATTCAAGTATATATCCGCTGCTTTCATCTATGCTCTCCCACTTTAAATCTACTTTATCCTTTCTAACGGTTTCACCATCAGCATTTGTTATAAGATTGGGTCCCCTAACATATTGGCTGCTGTTAATATGCACCCTGGATATGCTGTTACCGTAGGGGTCTTCTCCTATGAATACGGCATCCGGACTTCCATCCTTATCATAATCTTTAAACTTCACGCTTCCCTCTGATAGCTCGGGGAAATCAATATTTGCAATATTAAAGCTACCGTTTCCATCATTTATATACAGTTTTGTTTTTATAATATTACCCGATACTGCTCTTGTATCTGTATAATTTTTAGATTCTGATCCCGTTAGGGCTATATCTACAAATCCATCATTATTAAAATCGAGCATTGTCATCTTTATACTGTTTATTTCTGTATCAATCGAACTATCTGAAGTGTAGGAATTATTCATATATTTATAGATATTTATTTTATTATCTTCTCCTACAGTTGCAAAATCCTTTTTCCCATCATTATCGAAATCACCGAATTCTGCACTTTCCCCCGTGGCTGTTACATTAAGAGATTCGTTAATATATTCTTCATTCTCTGCATCATATCTGTAAAGATCGCTTTTGGTGTCCCTGAAAGCCACTATATCAAGGTAATTATCATTATCATAATCCTCCCAGCTGAGCATGGTTTTTGAGGCATCTACATCAACTGTATCGAGCTTTCCAAGAGAACCTTCATTGTATCTGTATATCTCAGTTTGACTTCCAAATCCGATTAGATCAATATCACCATCATTATCCATATCATCAAGTTCAAAGTCAACTAATCCGGAAACAGTTGTACTTAATATTCTGCTGAATCCGCCGTCTTGATACAGATATACCTCTATGCTGCCCGACTCCCCCGATATTGCTATATCATCATTTCCATCATTATTTATATCTTTTGATATTACTTTTGCACCTTTTAAATATCCGATATCAGCCGTGAGAGTTTGAGACTCGATATAGTTATCTCCGCCGTCCTTTTCAAATATTTTTGCAACTTCATTTTTCTCTTTATCTTTACCCAAAGCTACAAGCAAATCGTTTTCATTTGCCGAAAATACCGTAAAATCAGCCACCTTATCCCACTTCTTGAAAGGTCCGGACACGTTAATGTTTCCTTCGGGGTTTATCCGAAACAAGCTTACATTTGAAGATGTATAACTATCGAGATTGATTACTCTCGTATAATAAATTCCGCTGCTTAAATTGATGCTTTTTTGATTTATTCCTGATACAACCTCACTGTAAACTATCTCGTTAAAGTTTATATTTTTTGATATCTGAATTAGATACGCCCCCCCGGAATTGTCCCACTTTATATTCACATAATTATTTGTTATTACTGCCTGGTTCTCTGGAGAAGTAAGCATTCCTTCATTTTCATCCGTTATATAGAACTTCCTGTACCTATCATCCGAAGTTACTCCGCTGGTGTTTACCGAAGAAAGCGAGTATTCATAAATACCTTTTTTTAATCCGTTAATTTTCCACGCCTTTTTTTCCGTTGAATCCACGGTGATATCTTTTGCTCTTCCAATATTTCCCACTGTTTTACCTATGACATTATTTTTTATCGGATTGTATCCGTTTTTACCTACATTATAATATATGTAGTTTTCAAAAGCATTGTAATTAATCTTTCTTAAATTTAGATTGTAACCTGTTCCTTCCGCATTTTTATCCCATTCAAACTGAACCTCATAGCTGTTTGAACCTGTTTCATTTGTTTTTACTACGGATCCTCTTATTTTATGGTTATTGAACTTATTTTCGGGATAAAAATCATTTTTATAAAGCACGGATACTGCTTCCCGGTTCTCGTTAAGTCCCGAGAGAAATATATCTACAGTCCCGTCATTGTTCATATCCGCAAAATCTACACTGCCTGCAAATAAATCAACTTCAAAGTCATCCTCTATATCGGAAAATTCTTCCGACTTTTTGCTCCTTATAAAATCATTGTTCCTTGTTTTATCGTATATATAAACCATGGTATAGTTAGGAACATTTCTCTCTTCTCCCCTCTGGCAGGAAAGAAATATATCCAGCTTGCCGTCACCGTTATAATCAAAAAATCCTCCGAAGCTCTGAATACCGATCTTGTAATTATCATTTATATATATATCGTTTTCCTCAAAGCTCGATGTTTCCTCCCGATATTTCATAATTTTGGCTTTGGTTTTAATATTTTCCTGATCGACACCTACCAGCAGAAGATCGAGATCTCCGTCACCATCATAATCCTTCCAGTCAAAAGCCCCCGCTATCAATGGCGGAAGATTTTTAGCTACCGTATATACTATTTTGCCGTTTTCCCTTTTTCCCTTGTATATTCTTGAAATGTAATCGGCCTGAAAGGATACGCCGTAATCATCGTAGTAGCTTCCTGTTTTGGAGCTCATCCCCCTCGCAAAGAGATCAAGAATTCCGTCGTTGTTGTAATCTGCAAATTTAACCGCTCCGTGCTTCATCAGCTGATTTTCATCGTAACCCTCAAGAAGCCCAAGGGTGCTGCTGCTTTGTTTAACAAATGAGGGTTCTTCGGTGGTTTCCAGATTGTTTTCATAAATTTCAAAATGATACTCCCCGCTGTTATCCTCTCCGCTTATAACTATATCGAGATCACCATCATTATCATAATCCCCGAGATCGAGTGAATCATTTAGGGATTTATCCTTTATCGACGGCAGGTTTGTATCGTTTAATTTATCAAAGTCCATGTTGTTCTCTGTTGATTTGTTTAGATAGATTTCCGTCTGACCGGCTCCCTTCTCGTTGATACCGCTTATTATAATATCCTGATATCCGTCGTTGTTTAAATCTCCCGTTTTAACGGTGCCTTCCTTAAGCTGAACAAAGTCGGTAATTACATCGCTTGCATCGTAATCTTTGATTATTTCATCCGTATCGAGATTTTTTATTTTATCGCCGGGGTTCATGTAGAGAGCAGTTACGGGTTCATCATTCACTTTTCCCATAATCAACAGATCCATTTTTCCGTTTTTATCAAAATCACCCCACTCTGATGAGTTTGCTAGAAGCCCGTATTCTATATTGCTGCTTTTATCAAAAATTTCGCTTATAAAGTTCATAACAATATCAAATTTATTTGCATAATTTGTTTTCTCTATTTTTATAGGGGAATAAACAACCCTTTTTATGGTATCTCCAGTATCATTAGTACCTTCCTCACCGGTAACATTACTCAATTTCAAATAATATTTTTCACTTTCTAATTTTAAATGGGTTTTTGATTCTCCGCTTTCTATCAGCTTAAATGTAATTTCGTTCCAGCTTCCCCTATCATAGGACTTTTCTTTGCTTATGCCATACAGTTCATACCCGTTATTATCGGTTCGTCTGTAGAGTTCGTACCTGAAATTTTCGCTTAATTTATCCACTTCCGGAATATAGGTACTTATTCTGTATCCTTCATCCTCTTCATTTAAGTTACTTTTTAAATTAAAGAACCATTTTGCATAGTTTAATTTTTTATCTATCACATTATAGCTGTCCGTACCTTCCCCGGTTTTTTTACTTTCTACCGTGGGAGTTGTTAGATAGGTATGTC
>CAZMFS010000150.1:0-5563 GCA_964565585.1 uncultured bacterium | reverse complement strand
TGAATCAAGAATTTAAAAAACTGGTTGATGTGCGATTTACCTTGACATAAAACGATAAATTCAGCATGACTAGTTTTAATAATTTTCATATGTTCAGTAAAAAACATCTATTTTTTACAGTTTCAACTTTCAATTTTAAAAATAACTTTGTTATTTTTAATAGGTCATTGCAAGGAAGCTTTTTAAAGCTGACGAAGCAATCTCGAGAACTGCTTTGGGTTTACATTTAATTATATCTTCGAAGAGATAAGATTCAAATTAAATCAAAACTCGAATTTAAAAAAATCCAACTTCAAAAATTACTTAAGTATTTTTTAGATTAAGCTTAAGAAAAAAAATATTATGCATATTCCGGGTGAAGCGATCGAAGAGAGCGAAATCCCGGAATCATCTAGTAAGAGTATTAAATTGTTTTCTTCGAAAGTATAATATTATTGAGTATTTTATTGATTTTAGTTTTATATTTTTACTTCAAAGAAACATCCTTAAAACTTTGTGCATTGTGCAATGTGCGATGTGCATTGAAAAAAGCTAGTGATTTTTTAATATCTTTTTCTTTTCCTCAAACTCCTCCTCCGAAATTTCTCCCTTTGCAAGTCTTCTTTTAAGTATTTCCATAGCATCTTCTTTGTGTTTTTGATTGTTTTTGGTATTTAAGATATTTAAACCGCTGTTTCTTGCAATTACATATATAATTACCACTATTAGAATTATAATTAATATCCACATAAAACTACCTCCAAATCCGAAATATGGTCCGTGCATAAATTACCTCCTTTATTAGTCTCACATTTATAATATAACAAATGAATATGAAAATTCTATGAAGCTGTTCAAATAATTTTATCAATTTTTTCAAAATAATTGAAACATTTGTATACTCCAGTTCATCTATTAATACAGATAATGGAGAGAAATTTTTATAAAGAGGAGAATATAATGTTTTTGATTACCTATCTAGTACATATCAAGAGTATTTCAATGTAATACTTGCTGGGATTTTATCCCAACCAGATTTTATTTTACATTTTAAATTAATTACCTGTTTTGTACTTTTAGTATTTGTATAAGTTTAAATAGTTATAACTTTATTTTAATAGGGTATATACCTAAATCTTATACCGATACTAAAATGTGTACTGTAGGCTCTTAAGCTTCAATGATATTACTTTCAAGCTTAAGACCTAAGACTCAAGACATAGGACTAACAAAGGAGGGGAATTATGGCATTCATACCGGTAATTTTTAATGAGAAGGACAGTAAAATGGCAAAAAATTTGAAGAATAGAGAAAGGAGAAAGAAAATGAGAAATATTCAAATAAATATTGATAAAGATACGATTGATAAGAAAAATAATTTATATGTCCCGATGATAAAAAGGGCAGTTGAGGTAAAAAAATTAAAACTGAATAAAAATAAGGAGTATGAAATGAGGTTTTTAAAATTATTTAAAAATATATATGAATTTTTCAGCAGAAACTTTAGAGAAGCTGAAAAAGAACTAAAGAAGATCGAAAATCACAAGAAACAGAATCAGCATGATTTTTCAGAATCATCCAGCATCTTAAAAATAGAGCTGGAGTAATCAATTCCGGTTTGCTAAAGAAGTCCGTTCAGGGCTTCTTTGGTAAACTTCCTTTGTAGATTGCAGTTGAGTTTGACCACTAAGATATTGTAATGCGAAAAATTGAAAATTATATTAAATATTATAAAGCTAAGTTATTCCGAACTTGTTTCTAGCCAAGTCTGTCCCATAAGAAGGGAGGAATCTTCTTTAAAGGATATCACACCACACGGTACAATAAAAAAATGTTAAAGTAATCTATTTTAAGTAAAAAATATCTGATATTTGTAATGGTATTTGTCTGTGTTAGTTATATGAAAATTTCTGATGTAGTGAGTATAACGAAATAAGTTCCGGAATTTTCTTGTGTTACTTTTAAATTGTTTTGTTCGAAGGTATTTGTTTCAAAAATTTTCAACTTTCAATTTTCAACTTTCAATTTTTTATAAATGTATTATTATTAATATATAAAGTGGGAGTTTATTATGATTTTCAAAAGTCTGCTGTTTAATGTTATCCTAATAATTGTTGGTGCCTATATATTAATCGGAATATTTCTATATTTTTTCCAGAGAAAGATGATATATCATCCAGATGATATGGACTTTGATAACTGTAAGGAATTTAAGGATTATGAAAAAGTATATCACAATAATACCAGATTTTATTATAAGAAAAGTTCTAATAAAAATGTGTTAATTTACTATCACGGGAATGCAGGTTCGGCATGCAGCAGAAGCTATTTGAAATATTATTTTGAAAACAGCAATTATTCATTAATTTTTGTTGAATATGGGGGATATGCCGGAGATGAAAGAAATCCTTCTAAAAATTTAATTCTTGAAGATGTAAAAAATGTAAAAGATTTTCTAGAAGAGGAAGGATTTCAGAATGTAGTTGTGTACGGTCAGAGTATAGGTTCGGGTCCTGCAAGTTATCATGCATCACTTGGAGGAGTAGATTCTCTAATACTTGTATCCGGATTTTCGAGTTTGGCAGATATCGCAAGAAAAAAATTCAAAATATATCCGGTTTCACTAATTCTAAAAGAAAATTATCCCAATACTAAATGGCTTTCTAACTTTAAAGGACATATTAAAATATTTCACGGAGACGATGACCCTGTGGTTAGTCATAAATTTTCTAAAAAGCTGTATGATAATTTGTATATAGAAAAGAAGGATTATGTGTTAATAGAAGATGCAGGTCACAATGATATATGGGATTCAGAAAAATTTAAAAAACTTTTGATGAGATTTATTGTAAATAAATCAAAGTAGTTGGGAGATATTTTGAAGCTGTACTTGAGAAAAGCAGATAGAGGTGACTTTGAAGAATTAAATAGATTAATCAAACAGGTAGATTTAATGCATCACAGAAATTTACCAAATATTTTTAAAAATAATCCTCCTCCTGCAAGAAGTCCTGAATATCTTTTTTCTATTATAGATGATGATAATAAAGATATTATTGTAGCCGAATCGGAGAATAAGTTGCTGGGGTTTGTTGTTATACATAAAAAATTTACTCCTGATATCACTGTTTTGTTTGATAGAGAATATGCTGTAATTGACAATATTGCTGTTGATAAGGAGTATAGAAGAAAGGGAATAGGTAAAGCTTTAATGAAAAAGGCTCATAAATGGGCAAGAAAAAAGGGGATTACAAAAATTGAATTAAACGTTTTTGAATTTAACAAAAATGCTTTGCAGTTTTACAAAAATCTCGGATATAAAACAAGAAGCAGGAAAATGGCGATAAATTTAGGTAGAAAGGAGAATTAAAATGATAGCCCATATTACTACAAAAAAAAATTGGAATAATGCAAAAGATATAGGAGAGTATAAACCTGAAAGCTTAAAAGATGATGGGTTCATTCACTGCTCAAATATTGATCAAATAATCAAAATTGCCAATCAGAATTTTAAAGATAGAGAAAATCTTGTCTTACTTCTTATCAATGAAAACCAGCTAAATTCAGAAGTAGTATATGAAGATCTTTATGAATCAGGTGAAAAATATCCCCATATATACGGGCCTTTAAATACTGATGCAGTTCAAAAAGTTTATGATTTCAAACCGGACAGTAATGGTGAATTTATGCTTCCAGAAGATATACTTTACTAAAGTATTTTATTAACATTTTGTTGATCTATTAAGCAAAGGGGAAATAATGGCTGATAAAGTCGTAGTAATTATAGCTACAAAAGAAAAAGAAAAAGCTATTACAGGAATGATGTATGCTAAAAATGCAGCTAAAAATAAATGGTTAAAGGATGTTAAGGTGGTTTTTTTCGGACCTGCAGAAAAATTAATAGCAGAAGATGAAGAAGCAGGAGCATATGCAGCGGATATTGCTCAATTAACCGAAACCTATGCATGTAAATATCTATCCGATAGGGATAATATAAGCGATAAAATAAGGAAGCAGAATATAAAAATAGAGTATGTGGGAACTATTATTTCAGATTATGTAAAAGATGGTTATGAGACTATGGTGTGGTAACTACTTTAATCTGTAATAACTTTTTTCAAAATATTTGGATCAATTTGAATTTTTATCTGATTCGATTACCTTTATAAAAATTTTTTTATCAAAAAGTTTTTGTTTTTTTTTAATCAATTGAGTTGATTTTTATATTTTTAGAATAATAATATTTCTATATGAATATTTATTTTTGGGAGAAGAAATTGAAAAGTAACTGGGTAAAAATCATTCTAAAAAATAATTCAGGTCCCGAGTATTTAAAAGATAAAATTATAAATAGATTAAAAATAAAAAAAGGTGAAAACATTGTATGTATAGGCTGTAACTGTCATCTGTTTACAATGGAATTTGCTGATTTGGTCGGAGACAGAGGAAATATTTATGCAGTAAGTAAAAACAAACTGTATTTAAATTTCCTACAAAAGGAAAAAAAAGGACAGAATAAGATGAATATAAAATGTGTTCCAAAAAAGAATCGGGAAGAATTAATACCCAATCATAAAGTAAATAAAATTTTTTTTCTTAACTGCATTCATAAAATTAAAAATAGGATACAGTTTTTTATAAATTTAAAAAAATATCTTGTGTACCAGGGAGAGGTTATATGTATTGAAAAGGAAAAGTTGGATAGGTTTTCATTATCAAGTTTAATAAAATATTATATTTCTGAAGATAAAATAATTGAAGAGATGAAGGGCGCCGGGTATTATCTTGTAATTAAATATGATTTCATTCCTGATCAGAGTTTTACAATTTTTTCCCCTTATAGTTAAACAATATCAAAGAAAAGAGGGAATATGGATTTTAGCATATTTTGGGATGATTCAACGGTTCCAACGGAGAAAGATCTTACTTATACTTTGGGCAGTATGTATAAATTTTGGGTATATTTAAAAAAATTTGTTCATAATAAGTATGAAGATGCTACAGATGAATGGAATTATCTAGGTAGAAAATATGGTTGGAATTTTAGAATACGGAATGGTAAAAAAGTTATTATGTATTTTCTTCCAAGACATAAATATTTCAAGGTGGCGTTTGTTTTTGGCAGGAAATCAGTAGATAAGGTGTTTAATAGTAATGAATCAAATAAGATAAAAGTGAAACTTGAAAGTTCCAAAATATATGCTGAAGGGCATGCCCTGGGTATAAGTGTCATAGATAAAAATTATATACCGGATATTGAACGACTCATAGAAATTAAAATCAGAAATTAAATTTGTCAAATTTAAGTATTTCAATTATTAAATTTTATACTATAATTCAACTTAAGTTATCTAAATTGAAGGGAGTAATGATTTGTCATATTTTCAGGCAAAACGATTTAATAAAAAAGCCCAAAAGGAGAAATACAAGTCTGAAGAAGTTATAAATAGGCTTGATGTAAAAGAAGGAGATAAAGTAGCAGATATAGGCAGCGGTGGAGGTTATTTTTCGTATAAATTTGCAGAGATTGTAGGAGATGAGGGAGTTGTATATGCAGCAGATACAAATATGAGCTTTCTTGAAT
>CAZMFS010000149.1:0-5566 GCA_964565585.1 uncultured bacterium | reverse complement strand
AGATGGAGTGGTTCTAACGAACCACTCTTTTTTTTATATGTATCTTCTTGTATGATTATTTTCAATAATTGCATAAAGTTCAATATAATCCTGGACAGCGCTGGATGTTATTTTAGGGATTAAAACTTTTTCTATTTGAAATAAGCCAGCTGTTTCCTTCATATTTACATCAATTTCAATAGGTTTTTTTTGTCCTTTTTTAATAATTAAATTTGTTATTGTACTGGCTGAAAATCGATGTATATCCCCGGCCCGAGGTTCTGTTGATATAAGAGAAGGAATTCTTGCTCTGCCTCTTTCCATATCACATCCATCTCCTATTAAAACAAGACCTGCTTCCATCGAATTTGTTTGGTGGTTTCCCATATGGCCTATTATTCCTTCTAGTATAGTTGATTTTACAATAGTTCTTTTAAAAATATTTTTTGGGTATATTTTATTTAGCAATCTTTTTACAATTGGATCAGCAAGCGTTACACTCAATAAATCATGATTGTCTCTTCCAATACTCATACCTATGTCATGAATTAAGGAAGCAAATATAACTGCAATTTTACTGTCTTTTTTTTCTCCAATGTCTTCTTTTTCTAGATTAAAATTAATATTTTCTTTTTTTAATAAATCAAACATGACGAGAGAATTTAGTGCTGATTTTTTCATATGAACAGGTCCATGATCATTAAATCCAAGTCGATTTATAGATACTGTATTTGAATGATTCTGTAAAGCCTGGATTTCTTTATCATTGAAAATTAACTGAGCAAGTTTTTTGGGTTTTCCTTTGAGTTTATTAAGAATTTTATTTTCTAACTTTTCTTCTTTTTTAGATTTGTTCATAAATACCTCCAGAGGGTATTTTAACTAATAAGTGTTAATTATTAGTCAATAAATTATCTATTTATTATAAGATATTCTGTAAATATATCCATTTTTATCATCTGAAACAATAATAGAACCATCACTCAAAATTTCAATATCTACAGGTCTTCCCAATTTAGTATTTTCTTTTAGCCACCCATGTGCAAAAATTCTTTTTTTATATTCGTTATTTTTTCGCTGAATATTAATTACCCTGTATCCTATTGGTGTACTTCGATTCCACGAGCCGTGCTGGGCAATAAAAATAGAGTTATGATAATTTTCAGGAAAAGAATTTTTTGTATAAAATCTCATTCCAAGAGCTGCAACATGTGGTCCAAGTTCAACTTCCGGTTTTTTAAAATTTGGAATGTTTTCAACATTTTTCCCAAATTTTGGGTCCTTAATACTTTTGCCATGAATATATGGAAATCCAAAATGAAGATTCTTTTTTTCGGCCATGTTTAATTCATCCGGGGGTAAATTATCACCCATCCAGTCTCTTCCATTGTCTGTAAACCATAAATTATTTGTTTCGGGATGCCAATCAAATCCTACAGAATTTCTTATACCACGTGCATAAATTTCAAAGTTTTTTCCAGTGATATCCAATCTACAAATAGTAGCAAATTTTTTATTATTGGGATTACATACATTGCAGGGGGCTCCAATTGAAACATAGATTTTTTTATCGGGCCCGATTTTTAAATACCTCCATTCATGATGGGTTTGATCCGGTAGTTTATTATATAAAACACTGTATTTTGGAGATTCCAAATTATCTAAAATATTCTTAAAAACAATAATTCTTTTTATTTCTGCAACATAAAGATTTCCATTATAAAATTCTATTCCATTGGGTTGATTTAAATTATTTGCTATAGTAATGATTTTATCAGCTTTATAATCATTATTGTTATCTATTAGAGCATAAACTTTTCCTATTCTCGTTCCAACAAATATTATTCCAGGCTTTGCATAATCCAGAGTTCTACTTCCTTTCACATTTTTAGCATATAACTCTATTTGGAAATTTTCAGGTAATTTGATATTTTGGAAATCTAAAGCATAAAAGGGTATAAAACAAATAATTAAAATTAAAACGAGGATTATTTTTTTCATCTTAACCTCCTTAAGTTAATTATAACAATTTTTTATGTTTATTTAAACATATCGATTGATAAATGATATGTTTTATTATATTTTTTAAAATGAGGTGATAGTATGAAAAATAGAAAAATAATTTTAATAATAATTTTTTTGGTAATATCAACTTCTTTAATTTTTTCAAGCTGGACATCTGAAATAGAAATTTCCAGGGTATATGGTGGTTATTCTGATATTAGAATACCAAATAATAAAGGGGATTTAATTTCATTAACTGATGATATCGATATGGAAAGTATTTTTACCTATCGAATTATGTTTTCGAAAAAATTTTACAAGAAACATACAATTTTTTTGACTTATGCCCCTTTAAAAATTAAATCTGAGGGGGTTTTACCAAGAGATATTTATTACAATGATAGGCTATTTAATAAGGGATCAAAGGTTGAATCGGAATATGTTTTTAATTCATATCGAATAACTTATAGATATAAAATTTATGATTCGGATAAAATTAATCTGGGTCTTGGTTTAACAGCAAAAATTAGGGATGCATATATTTCCTTAAATGAAATAAAATCTTCAGGATATTCAAAGAAATCAAATGTAGGATTTGTTCCGATTGTTCACTTTAAATTTGAGTATTCTATTAATCAAAATTTTAATTTTAATTTCACTGGAGATGCATTAGCTTCTCCTTATGGCCGTGCCGAAGATATTTTTACAGGTTTTTATTATAAATTTGATAACAACTTTTCTATAAAAGCGGGTTATAGATTTCTTGAAGGGGGATCAGATGTAGAAGAAGTATATAGCTTTTCATATTTTCATTATATTGTAGGAGGGGCAAAAATATCTTTTTAATTACTTATTATGAAAATTAAAATTTTTTGTAACTTAAGCCCCCTTTATTTAGTATTGTATAATGAATAAGTAATGAAGATTAAATAAAGGAGGCTTGATTATGAAAAAATTCATTTTGATTTTATTTGCATTAACAATTTTATTTTGGGGCTGTTCAACTAATTCTACAGGTCCAACAGGAACAGGGGATTTAACAATGTTACTTACTGATGCTCCTCTTGATTCTTCTAATGTTTCCGATGTTATGGTTAAATTCAAAGAAATTAGAATTAACAAAAGCGGCGACAATACTTCATTTACTACATTTAAAGAGTATGGCGAACCGGAAGGAATCTTTAACTTGATGAATTTGCAGGACGGTCTTACAGGGGAACTGGGAACTAAAGAGATGGATGCCGGTGTTTACAGTCATATGAGGATTATATTTGATGAAAACTATAATCATCATATTACAATTGATGGTACACAGTATCCACTGGATCTTACATATAGTGATGATGGAGGAAATTTCCCTACAGGACATCTTGAACTTGCTGGTTCATTTAGAATTGATGATGGTATAGAAACCAGATTGGTTCTTGATTTTGATGCAAGAAAATCTATTGTAAAAAAAGCAACTGGAGATTATAAATTGCATCCGGCTATACGACTAATTTCAGAAGATACTACAGGTGCATCTGATGTACAGCTTAATAATATACCTTCAGATGCAGATCATGTTATTGGATATCTGTATGAAGAGGACGCATTTGACCAATCTACAGAAACTGGAAATGATTTTGAAAACTCCATAGTTTCTGATGATCCAAATCAATCTGATGTACTGGAATTTGACTATATTGAAGAAGGAACATATACATTAGTGATTGTTACATATGATTCTGAAAATAATATTATTGAAGTATATACCAAAACAATTGAGATTATTAATGGCGAAACAGCTCAAAAGTCTTATGATTTTTCATCTTGAAGCTAATTACGCCATGTGATAGCATTGAATATGGGCGATTATGACGAGTTAAATTATGAAATTATAGAGGCAGTGCTAAAGGGTAACATTGCCTCTTTTGAAAAGATAATAGAAAGGTTTGAAGCTATGGTATTTAATCTAGCATATAAACACATTCAAAATTATGAGGATGCTCGTGATATAACCCAGGATATTTTTATTAAGGTGTATAAGAATTTGGATAAGTATGATAATAATTACAAGTTTTTTTCATGGATCTACAGAATCAGTTTAAATGAAATTTATACTTATTTAAAACAAAATAAATGGAAGAAAAATTTGGTACCCATTGAAAAAGTTAAGCAAATACTTTTTAACAAAAAATATACTAAATCGGATAATAAAATCATCTTTCAGATTCAGCAAATAATCGATAAGGAAAAAGACAGAGATAAAGAAATATTTACACTTTACTACTATGACAATTATTCTATTGAAGAAATAAGCAATTTGACAAAAGAGACAGAAAGCAATGTAAAGGTTATTTTGCACAGATTAAGAAAAAAGATAAGAGAAAAATTAGATATAGAGGTGGAAAAATGAAAAAATTTTCATTTAAGCATAATATTGATGAAAAAAAACTAGATAAGACACTTAAATTTTCAATAATGGATTCAATTTATAAAAGGAAATACAAAAACTTTTATTTTAAGAGATTTGCTTACGGATTAAGTTTGATTCTTCTAATAGCCTTTACTGTATTAATAGGATATAATTTGGGAACAAATAAAAATGAAAATCGGGTAACACTGGTATTTAAATTAAAAAAACCAATGGCAGAAAATGTTAAACTAGTTGGAGATTTTAATAACTGGAATAAAAGTGGAATTAATCTGGAAAAAACCAATGGCTACTGGAAAACAGAGATAAAATTAGAAGAAGGAAGCTATAGATATTTTTTTATTGTGGATGGGCAAATTGTACTTGATCCATCAAATCCAACTATTAATGATCCATTTGGTGATAAATTATCTCTTGTTAATGTTTATCAAAAGAGAAAGGAAAATCGACTATGAAAAAATATATAATATTTATAATTATATTTTTTAATATATTAAATTTGAGTTTTTCTCTAAGTTATGAAGAAAAGCAGAAAATGATTAGAAATAAATATATGGAAAAAATACAGGTTATTTATAATTTAACTGAACAGCAAAAGAAAGAACTATTACAGGACATTAATAAAAATATTAAAAACGAAGAAATCAGAAATCAGGTATTAAGAGATTTGGTACTGAATAAAAAATCAAATAAAATGAAAAAGTTGAATAATATGGTTAATCAGGAAAGCAGGATAATAAATGAGAAAAGAAACAGAAATAAATACAGAGAAAAAATAAAAAGAGAAAAAAGTAATATGAAAAAGTTTATTATGGAAAAAATTAAAAATTTGAGGGCTAAATATCAAAAAAATGGACCGAATTTCGGTGAGAAAGGACCTCCAGGAGATTTTGATATTCCGGGTAATGGGTTGAATAATTAGAATGGAGAAATTTTAAAACGAAAATGAGAATGAGAAAATTTGTTTTCAAATTATTTTTTTCTATAATTTTTATTTTTTTACTTATAAGCTTTAATTATTCTGAAAATTTATCATTGACCTCTGTTAGAGAAAAGATTAAAAAAAATAATTTATCTTCTGAATACTGGAATTATTATTTTGAACTGGGCCAATTAAGAAAAATACCCGAAGAAAAACTTGCCGAAATTATTAATACAAAAATAGAT
>CAZMFS010000148.1:2845-5579 GCA_964565585.1 uncultured bacterium | reverse complement strand
TCGATTCTTTTATCCTTTTCTTTGTATTTTCCTCTAAAACAACTTTTTCTTTATTTACCGCTACATCCCATAGTTCGTTTAATGTTAACGGATTTTCACCTATTTTGTACATATCTGTTCTCACTCCTCAATTATTACTGTTTTTCCTGTTCTTTCAGACTTATAAATAGCATCTTCCATAAGATTTATCAATTCATCCAGCTTGAATTTACTTTTGATATTTAAAAGTGCCTTATCAATATCCGCTTTTATATTCATCTTTTCAAATACAAAATCAAGCTCTTTTTCTAACTTATTGATAATATTATCCTCATCTTTTTCTATATGGTTTTCAAAAATGACAACGAATCCATCATGATGATATCTAAAAATATTATCTACATTCCTGATATTATTTTTTACAGTTTCCACTATTTTCTTAAAACTTTCATTTATTTGTGAACTACCATATATTTTTTTTATCTTCATAAAGTATCTATACTTAATGTAGAACAAAGAAAAAGGTTTATCCATTTTTTCAAGTTTATGAAGGGCTTCATTTAATCTCAAATAAAAGTAATTTATATTATACGCATTTGTCATCTCATCAAAAATATTTAACTTTTTAGAGGATTCCTCCAGCTTGGATGCTCTTAAAATATAGGCCGCAATAATTGCCATATTTTTAAAAAAGTCTTTTTCGCTTTTTTCAAACTCTTTATTTCTGCCCATATAAATAAAACCCATAACATCTTTTTTTACAATTAATGGGAAAAATACTGAATATTGTGGGTTGTTTTCAACTATTTCTTTTTCATTTTCTATTTCTATTATAGAATTGGAATTAACAATTTCGTTTATAGTTGAGTCTTTTTTTTCTCTTGAAAAATTTTTAATATAAAAAGAGCTAAACCCCCGGCTAATTTTAACCCTATAGTTTTCTTTGTGTAATTCATAAATGGCAATACTGCTTAAATTCAATCTGTGCTGCATTAAATCCATTAAAGCCGAAAGAATTTCTTCATATGAAGAAGCTTTAAAATAACTCTCTGTTAATTTATTATCACACAGATTCATCGTCTTCTCCTTTCTTATCCCTATCCAACTCATACATATTAATACCCTGTAAATAGGATAAATCTTTTAGGTTATCTATCTCCCTAAATTTTTCTAGATACTCCGAAATTCTATCGGTGGCATTTTTAATCTTTTGGAGGTGTTTTAAATTTTTCTGCTTTTCTAATTTTCCACTCAATATATTTGTTGATGTTAGTATAACTGTCAAGGAATTATTGATCATATGATTGAATGAAACTCCCAGTTTATGAATTTCCTCCAGCATAGTTTGAATATTTCGATACTTATTATAATACAAATCAAAAAATATTACCTGAGAATACTGCAAAAATTCCTTAATTTCATCTACAAGTTTATCATCAAACTCTTTTCTGGTAATATAGTTATCCAGAAGCAAAAAAGCCTGGGTATCATCCTGAATAACAAGAGGAAAAATCAAATAATTCGAATTACCCAACAATTTTTTAAACTTTTTAAGATTAACTTTATCATTTTTGTCCAAAACCTGTTTATCATACTTATTAAAATCAATTTTAACTTTTTTATCTACAAAATCGTTAAACTTTTTTTCTCCAACAAACTCCTTTAATTTAAATTTGTTTTTTTCAACATTTTCAAAATAAAACATCCTATCAAAATCAAAATATTTATTAAAGGTTTTAAGAAAATATTTAAGAGGGTTTAAATTACTTTCCTCTCTCTTAGTCCTGTTTATCTTTTCAATAAAGTTATCTATTCTATGAAGTTTATTTTCTCTTTTGTTTAATTTTAGCACTATCTCCTTGAGGTTATCATCTCCTTTTTTCTCAAGAATATCTATTCTCTCATCAATCCTTTCAACGAAATCCCTGTTAATTTCCAGTTCCTTTGCAATTCCTTCAAGCTTATTTTTTAATTTGTAAAAAACATCAATTAAAATATCACCTGATATCAGAATTTTTTTCTCAAATTCCTCAATTAATTTTTTGAAACCTCTATTTTTATGTTTTTCTATTAGATTTATTGCTATTTTTTCTGAAAACAGAATTAATTTTGAAAAGTAATCATTTTTAAACGGTTTTATAGTTTCCTCAATAAAATCAGCTTCAAAGTTCCAGTAGTTCAATAGATATTCGGTTATTTCCAGATGATTAAACCCGAATTTTGATTCTTCATATCGATATATTTCCTTAAAATTTTTATTTAACAGCATCTTTATCAATTTTTTTATAAATTTATCATCTAAATCCGGAAGGAAAAATATTCCGATGTGGCGAAAAATCATTTGAGAAAATAGATATAAAGTATTGCGGCTTCCCTTTATCTTTGCCAGCATTTTGGAAATGTATGCAGATACGTATATAAAGAGGTAAAATTTTATTTTATATTTCTTTGAAACATTTTCAAATTCCTGTAAAAAATCATGATAGGTAAAATTAACCAGTATTTCTTTCACCTTTTTCTGCCCCAGAACAGCAAATGCCTGATTGGTTGTATTTATCTTGTGAGGTATATAATAATATCCGGAATTCACTATTCTTAAAAGCTTTCCCTTTACAATAGGATTTTTTTCAATGAATTTTATAAGCTTAGATAAATCTTCATAGCTATCTTATTTAAATAAATTATGTAAATTAAATAATGAAAAAAAACTTTATCTTTTAAAATAGCCTTATTGGTTGTTTTGATAATCGTGCTT
>CAZMFS010000148.1:0-2835 GCA_964565585.1 uncultured bacterium | reverse complement strand
AGGAAATACAGTAAGTTTATCGCTCTCGAGCATTTTATCAATTTTTTTAAAAAATTCTTTCCTGTTTTTATATTTCATACTAATCACCAGAATTTTTTTTAAGATATGGAATCTTTATCTCTATGTTAGTTATATTTGAACTATTAACCAAAACCGATTTTTTATCAAAATATCTTTCTATTATATCCAGAGTTAAGCTATCATCATTATAATCATTACATGAGTCAAAGATAAAATTTATAACTAAAAAATCATTTTTCTCACTGACATTCATAGATAACTTGTTGCAGCTCAAAAGATAATCCATCAAAAATCTTATTATAATTAAATGAAAGTATTTATACCTTATATTAATTTTTCTTTTTGAATATTTTTCGTTTATATCGAAAGAAAACTTATTTTCCTTTAATTTGTTTTTCAGCCCTGAAATTAAATTTTTAGAGTCTATAGGTTGGTTATACTTTTCTCTTAGATTATATTTTTCCTCTGCTCCCTCTTTTAAGTAAGAGATTGTTTTTTTTACTGAATCTTTTAATTTATCTTTTATTTTATCTTCCTTGATAAAATTTGAATAATTTAGGGTTACTGTTAAATAATTATTTAGATCATGCCTTATAATGGATAAGCTCTGCTGAAATAAAAATTTTTCAAGTTTTTCAATCTCTTTTTTTTCAAACATAAGATTTCTCCTAACTAAGTATAGTTTTAAATTTTCACCCTTCAATGATAGATATCATAAAATATTAATAAATACCTAAATAAATCTTACAATATTAATTATAAAAAATAAGAATTTTAAATCAACCTATTTCTTATATGTTTTCTGTATTGTGGTTTATGCCGTATTTTAGAAATATTTTTATCGACTATTTTAATTAATATTAGAAAAAATAGATAATACAGATATCAGAATCCCTAATATAAATTTTTAAATTGACTTTACTCTTAATTTGGCTAATATTATATAAAAGGAGGCGTTATGAATAAATCAAAAAAAACAATTTTGCTTGTTTTTTTACTGATATTTTTCTTTTCTCTAACATTAGGAAATAGTTTTAAAAATATTAATATAAATGAATACAAAAACCTATATCAAATAACTCTCTCTTTTGAGAAAGAGCCGGTATTTAACAAGATAATTCTTAACGATCCCTATCGTATAGTCGTGGATATTGAAAATTCTGTAATGAACCCACCTAAAAGAAAAATTAACATAGATAGAGACCCTTTTAATAGAGCCGTTATTAATCAATATACCAAAAATACTGTCAGATTAGTTCTTGAGCTAACTAAAAAACTAACTCATACGGTTTCCAAAAAAGAAAATTCTATTGTATTAACCATAAAATACCCCAATGAAAATAAAATGGATAGACTAACCCAGAAAATTGATATAAAACTTGCACCAAGAGAGTCCAGCGTAACTTTAAGTAAAATTAATATTGGAACAAACATTAAAATATTGAATCAAAAAGATGAATGGATTTTAATCCTTCTACCCGACGGACAAAATGGGTGGATAAAAAAGAAAAACATTAACATTTCAAAAAATTGAAAAAGATATTAGTATTATTTATATTTTTACCAATTTTAACTTCTATATCATCTGCTTCAAAAATAGAGTTTGATTTTAAAGATGATTTTGTACAAATTCGATTTAATAAAATTCATATCTCAAAAATTTCAACAAATACCAAAAGAAAAATAATAACTCTTAATTCAAATAGCAATCTGGATAAAGATTTCAAAGTTATAGACTATAAAATTATAAAAACAATAAATGTTAGAAACAATTCGATAAAAATAAAATTAAGAAAAAATAGAAATTATATTTTTACCAATAGATCACTTGTCATATACTATGATTTTCCACAAAACGGTTTAATAACAAATGAAATCGTGGAAGTATATAAAAAACCTCAAAGTAATTCAGAAAAAATCACAGAAGTTCTGTTGGGTACCATAGTAGAAGTTACAGAAGAAAAAGATGACTTATTAAAAGTTAAAATACCCGAACAGAACGGCTATACAGGATGGATTATAAAAGACAATGTCGATCTTTTAATAAAACATAAAGTAGATAGCGAATACGAAAGGATTGTAAGCAGTAAATGGGTTTATTTAAAAACCTTAAATGGAAGAATTAAGCTTTCTGCAGGAACAAAATATAAAATTATTCAAAGAAAAAGTTCAAAATTTAAAATTGAACTGCCCACAGGTTTAACCGGGTGGATTAAAAAGGATAATAGAAACTTTAAAAAAGGAAACTATACAAAAGATATATCAGGTATTAGAAAAAAAATTACAAATACTTCAAAAAACTTTCTAGGTGTTCCCTATAAATGGGGTGGAACCTCATACAGGGGACTTGATTGTTCGGGTTTTGTTTATTTGGTATTTAAGATTAACGGCATTCAACTTCCAAGGGATTCATCTCCTCAATATAAATATTCTCAAAATATTGAATTAAGAAATTTAAAAATGGGGGATTTAGTTTTTTTTCAAACTTATAGAAGAGGCCCATCCCATGTTGGTATTTATCTGGGGACAAACAGATTTATTCATGCTTCTTCAAAAAAGGGTGTTACTATTTCAAATCTAAAAGAAAATTATTATCAGAATAAAATATATGGAGCAGGAAGAGTAATTAAACGAAAAGATTAATTTTTTTAAAATAGCAGCAGAAAAAATCTGCTGCTATTTCTTAATCTATTTTATTTATAAAAATCTAATTAAAATTCTAACCAGCTATAAACTACAACAAGTCCTGCGACAACAACAGATACCATACTCATAAGCTTAATTAATATATTTAAACTTGGACCTGTTGTGTCC
>CAZMFS010000147.1:0-5598 GCA_964565585.1 uncultured bacterium | reverse complement strand
CCCCAGCCCTTACCGGAGAAAATAAAGTAACCATCTCGAGATTTTAATTTAAACATTGTGGACTTAAGTTTCCTGCTTCCAAGTCTTAAACGAAGGTCGTTCCCTGTTATTTTAACATTTTTTCTTTTTGATGTTATCTCTATATATTTAACCCTTTTTGATCTGGTATAACCAAGTTTAATATTTTCCAAGCTTCCCAGATTAAAAATTTTTTTGAATCTATCTTTAGATATTTTAAAATTCCAGCTATCATGAGGAGTATTTTTAGAAAAAGGGTCGTTTTTAGCCCTTAAGTAACTCAAATTACTTCCGTTTTTCCATACCTCAGACGATGAAGCAGTATACCCCCCGGACGATGAATGATAAAATGAATAAATAATTTTATTATTATAGGTTAAAACAACATTTCTTGTTTTTCTGATTGCCCTATTCGTTCTTTTTTTCTCGGCATCGACTCCTCCATAAACCTGGGATAGATATGAAGAATCCAGATGAAAAATATCTTTATGATTTTCCTGTATTTTTTTATATACAAAAGTTCTTGCTGCAACAGCCTGAGCTTTTAACGTACTCATCGGCCATTTATAATTTATTTCTTTGGGTAAAACTCCCTGAAGATAGGACTCTATATTAAGCTTATTTATCACTTTTAATGACACATAATCACTAATAATTATTATTTTGCCTCTATATCTTTTATTATTAACCCTGTTAAAGCTATCAAGAGCCTGTAGAACCAGTTTGTTTTTATTAGTTGGTACATCATTTATATATAAATTTCCGTTTGATGAACTAATAGAATAAATCTTCTGCACTGTGGAATTAATCTTATATTTGAGACCTCCCAAATCAACAGAATTAGTATCCTGAACAAGTAAAGCAGAAACATCATAAGCAAAAGCTGTTTTCAAACATATTATAAAAATTAAAATCAAACTTAATTTTCTCTTCATATCATTTAAAAATCCTGTATATAATATTAATTATAATACTAATTATTATAAGGCTGGTAATCGGGAAATAAAATTTAAAATTTTCCTTCTCAATATAAATATCACCGGGAAGTCTGAATAACTTAATTTTCCCATTGGTAAAATATATTATCCCACCAATAATTATTAAAACAACTCCCAGTAATATTATTGCTTTTGCAATTTCTTTATCCAGCTGCATCCTTTTTTACAGGATATATTTATTTATATCCTTATCCTTCATAAATTCATCCAGCTTCTCTTTCACGTATTTTTCATCAACCTCAAAAAGGTCCTTTTTATGCTCCGAAGCTTCAAATGATATATCTTCAAGTACAGTTTCCATTACCGTATGTAACCTTCTTGCACCTATATCCTCGATTTCCATATTAAATCTATATGCAAATTCAGCTATCTTATCTATTGCTTTTTTAGTAAACTTCAGATCAACATCCTCCGTGTTTAAAAGGTGCTGGTACTGTCTAATAAGAGAATTTCTTGGTTCTCTTAATATTCTGGCAAAATCTTTTTGTGTTAAGGATCCAAGTTCTACCCTTATAGGAAATCTTCCCTGAAGTTCAGGAATTAAATCATTGGGTTTAGAAACATTAAAAGCTCCCGCCGCCACAAATAGTATGTGATCGGTTTTAACAAATCCATACTTTGTATACACTGTGGAGCCTTCTACTATTGGAAGCATATCTCTTTGAACACCTTCACGGGAAACATCTGGCCCCTGACTTTTGGCCTCTCTGCCGGCTATTTTATCAATTTCATCTATAAATATTATCCCTGAACTTTCAGCATTCTTTTTTGCTTCCTGCCCAATTGCATCCATATCCAGTTTCTTTTCGGTTTCTTCATTTATTATTTTTTCGTATGCATCTTTAACCTTCATTTTAGTTCTTTTTTTCTTTTTAGGCATCATGTTACTTAACATATCCTGTATATCAATTCCCATCTGTTCAAAATTTGCATTAGAAAGAACTCCTATCTGTGGAGCGGATGACTTTTTAATCTTGTATTCTACCATTTTATCATCCAGTTTCCCTTCTCTAAACATTTTTCTAAATTTTTCTCTTGTATTTTTAAATCTTTCTCTCTTACTCTTTTGTTCCTGTGATTCAATTTCTTTATCTACTCCCTCATCAGAATCTTGTTCTTCATCATATTCTCCCATCTCTTCTTCTGATGTATTTGGCAGTAATAAATCAAGAATTCTCTCTTCAGCAATTTCTTCCACCTCGGGCCTTAGTTCTTTTATTCTTTTTTCTTTTAAATTATTTACCGCTGTTCTTACAAGGTCCCTAATCATAGATTCAACATTTCTACCCATATATCCTACTTCTGTAAATTTTGATGCTTCAACTTTTAAAAATGGCGCATCAGCCATGTTTGCCAACCGTCTCGCTATTTCAGTTTTACCAACACCTGTTGGACCTATCATTAGTATGTTTTTGGGAAGAACTTCCTCTCTTAATTCATCATCCAGCTGCCGTCTTCTCCATCTATTTCTTAATGCAATTGCAATAGATTTTTTTGCATTTTTTTGACCGATTATATATTGGTCTAAATACTCGACTGTTTCTTTTGGAGTTTTATTATTAACCATAAAAGTCACCTCACTTTTTAATCCTTACAAATCTATCAATATTATCCAGGTCCTTATAAAATTTTAATTCAAATTCCGAAAATAATTTTTCCATATCCTTCTTTTGATTATATCCAAATTCAAGATAAATTAAAGAATCGTTTTTAAATTTCGATATTTCATCAACAAATTTTTTATAAAAATTTAACCCGTTTTCCCCTCCGAACAAACTTTCATGAGGTTCATAATCCAGAACTTCGGGATCAAGGTCATTTTTTTCTTCTGTGCCGATATAGGGAGGATTGGAAACAACAATGTCATATTTTTGATAATCCAGATTTGAACAATCAAAATAATCTTTTTCTATTAAGTTAATTTGATTATTCATCCCAAATTTTTCTATATTTTTTTTAATGATTTTTTGGGGGATATTTTCTTTTTCCAATACATCGATTTCAATATTTTCAGAGAACTCTACAAGCGAAATTGCAACTGCTCCCGAACCTCCACCTATTTCAAGAACTTTAACTTTCTTATTTTCGAACTTCTCTTCTATCTCATCAGTTATTATATTAATTAACTTTTCAGTAGTATCTCTTGGGATGAAACATCCCTTCTCAATATAGAATTCTAATCCCATAAAATAGGATTTGTTTAATATATACTGAACAGGTTCGTGTTCTCTGCGACGCTTTATATATTTTTTATATTTTGTTAATTCCTCTTCTGTTAGAGGCTTATCATAATTTAAATAAACTCCCATCACTTTAGTGTTCAAGATTTCACTTAAAAATCTTTCTGCACTAATTCTGGGATTTCTTACATTATATTTTTTTAAATACTGTTTGGTCCATTCCAGTAGTTTTTCAACTGTCCAAGCATCCTGCACTAAAGCCCCGCCTCTTCTAATTTCTCTGCCTGTTCTTCTTCTATAAGAGCTTCAATCACATCATCTATCTCCCCATCCATAATATTTTCAAGGTTATGGCTGGTATAATTAATTCTGTGATCGCTTATTCTGTTTTGTGGAAAATTATATGTTCTTATTCTTTCGGATCTGTCACCGCTTCCAATAAGAGATTTTCTCTTATTTGCTCTTTTCTTCTTCTGTTCTTTTATCTTGGCATCATAAATTCTTGCTCTTAATACTTTCATTGCTTTAGCTCTATTTTTATGCTGTGACGGTTCATCCTGACAGGATGCAACGATACCGGTTGGTTCATGTGTAATACGCACTGCAGAATCAGTCATATTAACATGCTGTCCCCCTGCTCCAGAAGCCCTATAGGTTTGAATTGTTAAATCATTGTGATCAATATTTACATCTACCTTTTCGGCTTCAGGTAAAACTGCAACTGTAGCAGCTGATGTATGAATTCTACCTCCTGATTCTGTTTCAGGAATTCTCTGAACTCTGTGAACACCGCTTTCAAACTTCATACGGCTGTATACATATTTTCCCTTCAGTGAAAATATCATTTCTTTATATCCACCCATTCCGGTAGCATTTACATCGATAACTTCGTGTTTCCATCCCATTTTTTCAGAGTATTTAACATACATTCTATATAAATCTGCAACAAACAGAGCAGCTTCATCGCCTCCAGTACCAGCCCTGATCTCAACAATTATATTCTTTTTATCATTAGGGTCCTCGGGTAATAATTTAATTTTTATTTTTTCTTCTATTTCTTCCATCCTCTTTTTGCTATTTTTCATCTCTTCCTTAGCCAGTTTTACCATACCCTGATCCTCGTTCTTCTGTAAAATATTATTTGCTTCTTCTACATTCTTTTTTAACCCTTTATATTCCTTAATTAATTCTACTATAGGTTCCAGTTTTGACTTTTCTTTATTTAATTCAATATATTTTTCTCTATCATCATATATAGTTGGATCAGCAAGCTTGTTTTTTATCTTTTTATACTTATCTTCAATCTCTTCCATTTTCTCTATATCCATTAATAATACTCCTTAGATCTTAAAAAAAAGAAAAGGGATAAATAAACTTATTTATCCTCTTCTGTTTCTTCATCCTGCTGATTTTTGCCATACTTTCGGTTAAATTTATCCACTCTACCAGCTGAATCAAGAATTTTCTGCTGTCCAGTATAAAAAGGATGACACTGAGAACAAATCTCTATGGAAATATCTTCCTCTTTAGTTGATAAAGTTTCAATAACATTTCCACATGAACATTTAATTTTAATTTCATGCATTTCTGGTTGTATATCTTTTTTCATAATAACCTCCTTATGAATTCATTATTTCAAGAAACTGTTTATTATTTTTAGTTTTAGACATTTTATCTATTAAAAATTCCACTCTCTCCACTACTCCCATTGGAGCAAGTACCTTTCTTAATACCCATACTCGCTTTAATACATCATCATCAAGAAGCAGTTCCTCTTTTCTTGTACCTGATTTCTCAATATCTATAGCAGGGAAAACTCTCTTATCTACAAGTCTTCTATCGAGTGCAAGTTCCATGTTACCTGTACCTTTAAACTCTTCAAATATAACATCATCCATTCTGCTACCTGTTTCAATTAATGCAGTAGCTATAATAGTTAGACTTCCACCTTCTTCAATGTTTCTAGCAGATCCAAAAAAACTTTTTGGCTTGTTTAATGCATTTGAATCAACCCCACCTGAAAGTATTTTACCACTATGAGGAACAATTGTATTATTTGCACGGGCTAAACGGGTTATACTATCTAAAAGGATTACAACATCTTTCCCGTATTCAACCATGCTTTTAGCTTTTTCAATAACCATATCAGCAACTTTTACATGTCTTTCAGCATGCTCATCAAAAGTTGATGATACAACTTCCCCATCCACTGTTCGTTTCATATCAGTTACTTCTTCGGGCCTCTCATCAATTAATAAAACAATAAGCTGAACTTCTGGATGATTTGTTGTTATTGAATTTGCAATTTTCTGCAGTAAAATAGTTTTACCCGTTCTAGGTGGAGCAACTATTAAACCTCTCTGGCCTTTACCAATAGGAACTAACAGATCCATAATCCTTGT
>CAZMFS010000146.1:0-5624 GCA_964565585.1 uncultured bacterium | reverse complement strand
TCATGCAGTGTTGGGATAAGATTAGAAGTTAAAATTGATCTCATAATTTCACGTATTGTATCGGTTCCAATAACTCTATTAATACCCAGCCTATGACCAATAGCAGAGGATACTGTAGATTTTCCTACTCCGGACCCTCCTCCAATTAAAATAAAAATAGGTTTCTGGAAAAATTTCAAATGTCTGCTTACCCTAAAATACTTTTCTTCCAGCAATCTTCCCCTTTTTTCAAGTTCCGAAGATATCATTTTCACAAGCTCATTTGACTTAATTTCTTTTTTATTCATTTTTTCAAGCTCATTCTTTATAGCCCTAACAATATCATAAGAACCCTCAACTGAAATACCGGCTCTTGTTAAAGAACGGGACATGATTCCTCTGGAAAAAGGATATTTTTCTCCTCCCTTTTTAACAACATAAATCTCATTCATATTTATTCTCCTCTATAGCCTTTTTTCCAATAGATATAAGGTTTTCTTCCAAATTTTTGATATCTCCACCAACTATCTTCATACTGTTGTGCATAAATGAGATTTCAACACCCTTTTCTCTTGCTATCTTTGCGGCTACATCAATAGATGCAGCTTTAATTTCTGTTAATAAAATATCACATTTATCAAGGTTTTTATCAAGGTCGCTTTCCAACTTTTCTCTGTTTGATAAATATCCGGAGTATCCTTTTATTCTGCAATTATAGTTTTTCTCTAAATAATCAATGATTCTGTTTTTAATCTGTTTCGGTGCTGTTGTAGCTACAAAAACATTTTTGTTTTCAATATTTTTATGAGGTTCGGGCCTAAAAACAGTTAATGCAATATCGACGTCTGGATTAATCTCCTTTATATTTTTATATATTTTTTCAATTTTCTCTTTACTTGCAATAGGTTTTTCACACATTGTTACAAGAATCAGATCTCCAAGCATTAATCGATACTGCCCCATGTATCCAGAAATTTTTCTGATGTTTTGACCGGCACCAACCAAAACAATGTTTTTATTAGTTTTAACAGGGGGAAGAGTAGAACCGGAACCCTCCATAATCACAAACTCATAATCAAGTTTATTTGTTAATTCAGCTCCTTTTAAGACATTTGATACAAAAGGATTCCCTGCAAATCCCCCACCGCATCGGCGGCATCCTACAGTTGATATCTGAGCTAAAAAAGCATCTTCCCAATAATCAGAAGCAGCGTGTCCCCCCTTTCTAACAACCTCAAGCATTGTATCCACATTAACCTTATCATTTTTAATATCTATAAATTCTGGATGTTCTGGACCTCCCCTTCCCATACAGACAATTATTGGATCAAAATTATTCATTTTTAATGTTCTTGCAACAGTAACACCAACAGCCGTTTTCCCGATTCTCTTTCCCGTTCCGATTATTGAAACACTAGGTTTTTTCAACACATTTTTCCTCTCAGGTGGTTTAAAAAAGAAGTCAGACCCTAGATAAGATTTATTATATTTCATTGCAATAGAAGCCAGTCTTAATCTTTTTGAATAATCAAGAACAGGTTCATCCGATAAATCCACCACAATCTCAATATTCATCCTTCTTAATACACTCTCGAACAGTTCAAAATCAATTTTCTTCTTTTTTTCGGATTTAAATATCTGATAGTTTAAGCTATCACTTTTTAGTTCCTCTAAAGCATTTTTCACCTTTTCTGTTCCACCCAAAAAAAACAGACCTTTGATAACACCTCCGGCTTTTGAAATATTATCAATTGCCCATTTTGTAACAGGAGGATAGTGCTCTCCATCAACAAGACATAATACTTTTTTGCTCTCAATATTTTTTTCTAAAGTTTCCCCAATGTGTAGTGATTCCATAATTTTCCTTTCTATTTTTAATAATTTATTTAAATTTTATAAAAATTTATGGTGTAAAATAAATTTGTCTAGATTCTAGCACTGATTCAACTGTTATCAATTGTTTTTTTTATTTTTGATTTAATATATTTCCATCTTTTTCTAAATCTCTCTTCTTTTCCGTGGCTATTAAACTCGACAATATCTTCATCCTCTAACTTTTTTGGTAGATACTGCTGTTTGACAAGATAATCTTCATAATTATGTGGATAGTTATATGATTTTGTGTCCGAACTGATATTTGATGGAACATCCTGTATCCCATATTTATCAAGAAGTTCTTTTGCTTTACTGCCTGCTTTATAAACAGAGTTACTTTTAGGAGTTACAGCAAGATACATTGCAGCTTCATAAATTGCAAGCCTTCCCTCAGGTAATCCCAGTATCTCATAAGTATCATAAGCAGCCTTAGTTATTTTTAAGGCATTTGGATCAGCCAATCCAACATCTTCAGAAGCAAATGCCAGCATTCTTCTTAATATTGCTCTTGGATCAATTCCCGTCTCAATCATTACAGTAATCCAGTAAACAGCGGCATCTGCATCGGAACCCCTTAAAGATTTATGCAATGCAGATAAATAATTATAATAAAAATCCCCTTTGGTATCTTTTATATTTAGATTTTTATTAAAATGATTCCTTATTTTTTCAACAGATAAATCATCAAGGTCGAAATGGAATATTATCTCCTCAAGAAGGAAAAGTGCAAATCTGCCGTCTCCATCTGCATAATTTATAATCATTTTTTTAAATTCATCTTCAAGATTTTTTTCAAAATAATCAAGGCCATCATCAATAATTTTTGATATAGTTTCATCATTAAGTTTATTAAACTTAAGTATTTTAACCCTTGATTTAAGCGGTGGAATAATATTATAGTTTGGGTTTTGAGTTGTTGTGGCCATTAATTTAATTTCTCCCGATTCTAGATACGGAAGAAATACCATCTGCTGCTTCTTATTGAATTTATGAATCTCGTCCACAAAAAAAATATTTAAACCGGTAGAGGTTTTTTTCTTTACAGCTTTTCTTATATCCCCAATACCTGTTTCAACTGCATTAAAATAGACAAAGTTTGCATTCAACCTTCTAGCAATAATTCTTGCCAGGGTGGTTTTTCCTGTACCAGGAGGTCCATAAAATATGGAAGAAAATATCTTATTCTTTTCTAGGTATTTGGAAATAACACCGTTTTCTCCCACTAGATGCTTTTGTCCATAAAACTCATCGATACTTTTTGGTCGGATTATTTCATATAAAGGTCTATTTGAACTATCAAAAATATTCGACATACTACTCTCTAATTTTATGCTTAACTAAAACTCCATAAACGGAACCGATCATAATTGAACTTTTCAATACAAGTGGAATTCTATTTTCATCAGCAGATATCCAGAGAAGAATATCCCCCTTGTGCTTGAAAAGACCCATTGATTCAAGAACAGGTTTTACCTTATAAGCTTTAAATTCTCCTGCCGGAACTTCAACAATTTCCTTATCCAGAACCTTAATTTTAAGATGATAGCTTTTTTCCACATCATATACAGGAAGTGAAAAAGTTTTACCCACTTCAAGATCAAGAGTTCTAAATACATAAAAAGCACTTAAAATATCAAGTGCATTTGGGATAGTATCAATTTTTCCCTGATTTTGTCCGTTTGTTATTTTTTCAACCTTGTTCTCATTCTGCAAAAAAGTGATATTATCGCTTCTGGTATAACTCCCTTCTCTGATATTTTTGGTAATTTTAAGAGAATATCCTTTATCGTAATCAAGATATGATTGGATAATATCGTTAACATTGAACACCCAGGAAAAAGGGCTAGCAGAATAAGCTCGAGCTTTAAAATGATATGCCTGATTCCCGTTTATATTTGTGATTTCAGGTATTGATAGTATTCCTGTTCCGGCTTTTATCCCCATATACTGAATGTTAAACTTTAAATATTCACCTCTTCTAAGAAAATTATGAAGTTTATCTATGTCATATGTTAATTTAGTTTCTTGAATTTCTTTTTTTTCTTGTACACTTTTTTCCTTCTCTTTTTTAGTTTTATCTTTTCTCTTAATTTCTCTTTTTTTTTCTTTCTCTTTTTTTTCTTCTTTTTCTTTTTTACCAAGTACAATTTTTTCACTTTCTTCAATTATCACATCATCTTTTTCAAGTTTGTTAATTACAATCTTGTCCTGTTTGGGTTTCACTACTTTTGTATTATCCTTTTTTATGTTAAAAGAGCTGCCAAAACAACCCACAAGAATCAAACTAAATAATAAATATGAAAATTTTTTTGTCATAGTTTAGTAATCTTTTCTTTTATCTTTTCTACTTTATCTACGGCAAGAATTGATTGAGCATAAATTAGTCCACGCTTGTAGTTATCCTTAGCCCTATCTATTTCATCAATTTCTTTATATGAATCACCTCTATATATATAGAGATCAACGAGTCTTTTATCTTCATTTTTATCAAGGCTATTATTGATAATAGTTCCTACACCCTTATTAAACCAGCTAATAGCCTCTTCATAATCAGAATCGGCATAACTTTCAAGTCCCTTTTCTATACATTCATCAACAAAAGTTGACAGTTCATCTTCTTGCTTTTCGGATTCACTTTTTTTATCATCCTTTTCTAGATCATCATCCTGCTTAAATTCAACATCCTTTAACTTTTTTCCGCAGTTTTTACAGTATTTATCATCATAGTTAACTAAGACCCTGCAATTAGGACATTTCCTTTTTAATTTTAGTTCTGCTCCACATTCAGGACAGAAGTTGTATTTTGGATTAACTGAATTTCCGCAGTAATAACAGTTTAGTAATTTACCGTAATTAAGAGGCATCCCGCAGTTTTTGCAGTATTTTTGATTTTCTTCATTTTTAGTACCACAGTATTTACATTTCATCATACCCCCCTTTAATACTTATACAAATCCTTCCTTCTATCTATAAAGGAATCCAGCTTTCTTCTTGCATTATTCAATGTTTCCTTGCTTATTTCTATTATATCAAAATTTTCAGATTTATCCATCTGCATTAAATTCTCGCCCCACGGGGAGTATACTACTGAATTACCTGCAAATTCTATATCATTATCGGTACCCACTCTGTTTGTTGCTATCATAAATGACTGATTTTCTATCGCCCTAGCTTTTGAAAGAGTTACCCAGTGTCTTTTTCTCGCAAGAGGCCAGTTTGAAGGTAAAAGAAAAATGTCTGCCCCCTTCTCCCTCATTGCCCTATATATTTCTGGAAATCTTAAATCATAACATATTGAAAAACCAAAATCCCATCCCAGAAAGCTAAATGTTTTTATCTTGTTGCCCGCATGAAAATAATTGTTTTCACCGGTTAAAGTAAATAGATGAATTTTTCTATATTTTTCCAAAATATTGCCGCAGGAAATAAAATATGAAGTATTATAAAGCTTATTATCTTCAACCTCAGCTAGAGAACCTGTAACAAATGCTGTGGACGCTTCGCGAGTTATAGTTGTTAATTCTTCAAGAACTTCATTTAAATTTGAAGCTCTTTTCTTTACTTTATCCAGTTCATATCCCGTATTAAACAATTCATTGAGTATATAAAGGTCAACTTCATTTTCATGTTTTTTTACTTTATTTTTAACAAAATCAATATTTTTCTCTAAATTGTTAAAGCTACTATCCAGCTGAAAAATACATACTTTTATTTCTTTTTTCATTATATAACACCTCTTATTTTATAGTAATATTATTTATTGTTTTTGT
>CAZMFS010000145.1:0-5631 GCA_964565585.1 uncultured bacterium | reverse complement strand
TGCAGCACCATCTTCTTTTAAACCATTATCAAGGAAATCATATAGCTCTTTTAATATTTTAATACCGCTGCTCATCTTTTCTAAAATTGATATATTGGAATTATTTAATAAATTCTTAAATTTCTTCATGTTTTTTAAACCTTCTTTTATCTGAAGAAGATCTCTAGGTTTGCCTTTAGTATAGGAAATTCTTCCTATCGCTTTTTCAAAATCGGGTATTTTAACAAGAAGATCCTCTAGCTGCTCTCTTTTATCCCTATTTTTTGAAAAGAATTCGACTGCTTTCCATCTTTCCTCCAGTTTTTCTTCATTCATTAGAGGTTTTCTCATCCATCTTCTTAGGGTTCTTCTCCCCATAGGAGTAATATTATCATCGAGCACCTCAAACAGAGTATTTTTAACAGTTCCATTTTGAATATTTTTGAATATTTCAAGGTTTCTCCATGTTTTTGCATCTATAGAAAGATGCTGTTTTTTCTCTTCATTCTCGATATTGCAAATATTATGAAGTTTACCTTTTTGTGTATCCTCTATATGCTTGAGCAATACTCCTACTGATATAATTTTGCTTCTATGGTCATCTATACCATAAGGTACAAGGGAGACCACATTAAAATAATTTTTAATTCTTTTCTTACAAATTTGTGCATCAAATTCCCAATCCGGATAGTGAGAAACAAAAAGATCGGGATAATATTTGTTTAAAAGTTTATCTATTACACTATCGGATTCAGGATATACGATTTCTTTGATTTCTAATTTTTCAAGTACCGAAAGTAATTTCGTTTTGGTATTACATTCTCCAATAGAGATATCAACATAGGAATAAAAAAAGCTGTCCCCATCAAAAAATAGGGTTAAAAGCATGGTTTCCTCTTCATCACCAATATATGTTCCCGGGGTAACTACTTTAACAACTTCTCTTTTTACTATCTTTTTACCCTGCTGGGGTTTTTCTACCTGATTGCATATGGCTACTTTATAACCCCTCTCAACCAGTTTCTTAAGATACCTCTGTACCGAATGAAGAGGTACTCCGGCCATGGGCTGTCCTTTTTTCCTCGATGTAAGAGCTATATCAAGTTCGTCTGCAACAATTTTTGCATCATCATAAAAAACTTCATAAAAATCTCCAACCTGAAAAAATAGAATTGAATCATTATATTTTTTCTTGATTTTCTTATACTGTCTAGTCAGAGGAGTTTGCTTAGATTTCGTCATAATTTTACTACTACCTTACCCCAGCTTTTACAGTTATCACAGTACCATGTAGGTTCATGATAATTTTTCCCACATTCTTTGCAAATATATTTTCTATCAGATTCAAGGTCTTTAAGCTCCTCTTTCATTTCAACTACTTTTTCCCAGTCCCCCATTTCAATATATATATCCAGCATTAAGAGTAAAATATAATGAGATTCCGGTTTGTAAAGAATCGCCTCATGAAGTTCCTCTATAGCTTCATCCAAATTTTCATTTCTTCTATATATTTTAGCCAAAAAAATATGTATGTGGGGATTATATAAATTATTTTTTACTACCTTTTTTAGGTCTCTAATCAATTCATCATAATTTTGCGCATAAATATCCAGTATATATCTCTTTATATGATCTACAGTATCGGGATTTATATCCAGTGCTTTCATTAATAAATTTTTTGCTTTTGATATTTTATCATTTTCATATTTTAATAGAGCTTCTGCTATATATATACTTTCACATTCCTTATTGTATTTTTTTCCTTTTTTTATCAAATTAGCTGTCAGCTCGTATTTTTCTTTTTCAAGTGCCTGCTGGGCCATATCTGCAGCAATATATCCAAGTTCACTGTGGTCCTTAATATTATTAAAGTCTAAAAGCTTTTTGTTATATTCCAAAGCTTTTTCAAAATCTCCTAGTCTATAGGATACATCTTTAGCAAGACTCAAAAGAAATTCATCACTTTTAAAAGCATCTTTGTTCTGCTCAATAGTTCTAAGAGCAGTTTTAAACATACCATTTTCAGTGTAATCAACGAGTAGACTCTTTAATATTGCAAATTTCCCCCTTTTTGAAAGGGTTTCATTTGCATATATAGTTTTATCAATATTCAAAGCTTTTTCTGGCATTCCCTGTCTTCTCAATATATAACTTAAAAGCAGATATGCGGGGTACTCATCAGGATTTTTATCAACAACTTCCTTTAGTAATTTTTTTGCATCTTCATAATAACCGGTTGTAACATATTCAATAATATCAAGGTAATAATCATATAGCTCACTACCTACTCTTTTATCTTTAACTACTTTTTTTTCGTTGTATTCTTCCTGTTTTCGTAATCCGTAAAATATAAAAAGAAGTACAAAAGCAACAATTATAGCAACTAACAATAAGTAACTCATAAGTCAAACCTTTCCAAAGTTATTGACTTTCCTTTTCCTCTTCTACATTTAATTTTCTTATATTTTTGATCTCTTTCTTCAGATCCTCTACTTCTTTTAAAGCTTTCTTATATTTCTTTAATAAATTTGAATATTTCCAAAGGCTGTATACACCGGTTACAACAATTCCTAGAAAAAATGATAGAAGTAAAGCTTCAATTGCAGCTATCTTTCCCGTAGAATAGCCAAAAAATCTAAGGGTAATTTGATCCGAAGCATTTTGAACGCTAAACACAACAATTAAAATTAAAACCAATAAGTAAAGTACCGTTCTAGCTATTTTCATAGGCATTCCCCCTTCATTTTCATTAGTAGAATTATAAAGTTTAATATCGAAAATATCAAGTATATTTATAAAAACTACTATATATAAATTGAAAATTGAAAGTTGAAAATTGAAAGTTGAAAATTGAAAGATTTGTATGTAAAACCTTTGAGGCTATTTAGAAATTTCTATTGTAATTTTTGTCCATAGTCGTAGGTATTAATAGAATAGACTGTAAAGAAATAGCAACTAATTTAAGAAAATCAAAAAAATTTGGAAAATAGTCATTCTTCTCTTGCTTATGGGACGGACTTGTCTGGGGTTTATTTCAGCATCTTTTTTAATAGGTTATATAGTAATTAATTATGAAAGATACCGAAACAAGTTAATAAAAAAATAGTATGAAGAAGATCCTTCCCTTTCTTATGGGACAGACTTGGCTGGAAACAAGTTCAAAATGACCTAACATTAATATAATTATTTAAATTGAAAAAACCACTTATTTCTTTACAGCCTCGTAGGTCTTAGGCTTTAAAGTTGTCCCTTCGAAGAAAAAATTAAATATAACAAGAAGATTCCGGGATTTCACTCGCTTCGTTCGAGTCACCCGGAATATTCATAAATTTAAAGAATAAGTAATGAAAATTCCTGACAAAAGAAATTACCGGAGATAATTTCTAGATTAATGTTAAGATCAGGATAAAGCTTTTGGGTTAGGACTTGAGAAAAATCTAAGTAGAGATTTTTAAGTACTTCGAGGACATTACTTTAAAGCGTTTTGATTTTTTTATTTTTTTACTTCAAAAAAAATAACATTTAATTTTTGTAAATTGTACATTATTCCGATGTGGGGACTAAGCGTGCGTTGTTCCGATGTATGTTGAAAAATCCCTGTAGTGATTTTTAAATATGCGGGCTTAATTCAGGGATTTTTAACATGCATTTTAAATCTATTCCACTAAAAGAAAAACTTAAAGGTACATCCAGTTTTTTAATCAATAATTGAGGTTAGGCTTGCTTTTCTCAATTACTATTTAAGATCCTCTTGGAGATTTTAGAGCTTAGATATTTTTAAAAACAGTAATTTGGACTTAGGATTAAAACTCAAGATATAAATTTTGTCTTTTATAGATTTTAATGTATCCCCGAAAACATTGGAATCAAAGGAAAGTAGAACAATTATAATTCGCAACGCGAAAATATAATATACGATATAATGCTAAAATTAATAATAGTTAGCAAAAATATACCTATAAATTAATATCCTCTTATTTAGCTAAGCTTTATCCTTTAAATTATCCTATTCTTAGTATATACTTTGATTGCAAAATCAAGAGAAGAGGGTTTATGAAAAAACGGGTTAAAAATTTAACTCACTTTTTAATTTCCGGTGTAATTCTTTTAGTATTTATTGGTATTACTATCTCCAGATTAATTTTAAAGGAATCCCTTTTTACAAATGCCCATTTTATAGACTTTGTTGCTTATACCATCATATGGATTTCGGTTTTATATGTTCTTGAATACTTTAATATAAAAAAATTAAATAATAAAAATGAATACTTTCGTAAAGTTGTTATTGGTTTTTTTATTTCGCTTTTCATAACCCTATTTATACGGTTTTTTGAACACGGGTCGATTTCTCACTGGAGAGTTAATCTTGTGAAAAATTTTGTTTCATCTTTTTTAATAGCTATTTTCTTGTATTTAATTAGAGTGATGATTTATACTTTGTCAAACAAAAATATTTTAATAATTGGAGGAAGTTTCAGCGGTAGATCAGTTGCTAGAGAAATTATTTCTACAAAGTCTTTAAACTTGAATCTTGTTGGATACATATCTGATAAATCCAGTGGGAGAATGAAAGTATTTGGCGGTGATGAGGTTGAGGAAGATGAGGAGAAGATTAAAACAGAGATAGATTATCTGGGGACTGAAGATGAGCTTTTAAATATTATTGATAATTATCAGATCAAATATGTAGTAGTGGCTAAAGATAGAAAAATGGATAAAAATCTGGTTGCTAATTTGGATCAGGCAAAAAGGAATGCCAAAATCTATTTTATCGATGAAATGTATGAATTGTTATCAAGAAAATTACCTGTACTTCATCTTTCGAAAGATTATTTCTACTTTTTATTTAGAACTATTGAAAAAAGGCAAAGTAATTTCAAGCTGTATAATTTAGTTAATAGAATTATGAATTTAATATTTGCAATTATAGGCATCATTCTTTCTCTTCCCTTTATGATTGTAATATCGGCCATTATAAAGATCGAATCAAAGGGACCGGTGTTTTTTAAACAAAAAAGAGTTGGAAAAAATGGGAAACCTTTCACTTGCTATAAATTTAGAAGCATGAAGGTTCATGAAAAAGAAAATCATTCTAAATATGCCTGTAAAAAGGACCCTAGAGTTACCAGATTTGGAAGTATCATGCGAAGATTAAGACTGGATGAACTTCCACAATTCATTAATATATTGAAAGGGGATATGAATCTTATAGGTCCTAGAGCCGAGTGGATAGAGCTGGTAAAAAAATATAAAAAGAAAATACCGTTCTATAATCAGAGACACCTCGTAAGACCGGGCCTTACTGGCTGGGCACAGGTGAATTATCCCTATGGACAGAATGTTCAGGATACAATTTATAAACTTCAATACGATCTGTATTATGTTAAAAATAGGTCTTTCTTTCTGGATCTATTAATTATTCTAAAGACATTGAAGATTGTTCTTACGGGTAAAGGGATGTGAAAATCCCCGCAGGGATTTTTTCAGCGCACATCGGAACAACGCACAGAGCACAAAGACAATGTACATCGGAAAAACGTACAAAGCACAAAGCTTGAATGCAATACCTCCGAAGATTTAAAAAATTACTTACGTAATTGGTGTTAGTATAAAAATCTGGACAAAGAAAGATTAACAAAATATAGTTAAAAA
>CAZMFS010000144.1:0-5632 GCA_964565585.1 uncultured bacterium | reverse complement strand
TTTTTTCTCCTGATTCAAAATTTTTAATATTTTATTTTTTAATAAGTTTGTATTTTTTAATTAATAAACAAAAACTAAAAAAGAGAAATCCAAAATTAAAAACAATTATTTATTTTATTTTGTTTACTTTTGTCTCAATCGTTGTAATTAATACATTATTTTATGGGAATAATACAAGCGGGGTCTTTTCAGTCTTTACATGGTTTTTATATGCAGTAATAAATATATCTTTATCGCTTGTAACAGCTTATGTTCTTATATATTTATTTGAAAGATATTATAATATAACTACAGATATTAATCTGACTGAATTATTAAACTGGGATAATCCTCTATTAAAAAAACTAATGAATGTGGCTTCTGGAACATACAGACATAGTATTATTGTTTCTGAGATTTCGGAGGAAGCAGCTAAAGAGATTGATGCTGATTCAATTCTTGCCAAAGTAGGGGGATTATATCATGATATAGGAAAAATTAAACGATCAAACTATTTCATTGAAAATCAGCTTCTTGGTCCAAACAAACATGATTCTCTTTTACCAATTATGTCTGTTAGGATAATAAAGAATCATGTGGATGATGGGGTAAAAATTGCACAAAAATATGGATTGGCAAATAAAATAATTGATATTATCAAAGAACACCACGGTACTTCATTAATAAAATTTTTCTATAGAAAAGCTAAAAAGGAATCCAAAGAAGAAATTGAAGAGAAATTTTTTAGATACAACGGTCCAAAACCAAAAACGAAGGAATCAGCAATTATATTTTTAGCAGATAAAGTAGAAGCTGTTGCAAGAGTCTTAATAGACTCACCATTTCATCATTTAAAGGAAAGAATAGACAAAATATTTAAAGAAGCAATTGAGGATGGACAGCTTGACAATTCTAATCTAACATTAAAAGAGTTAGATAAAATTAAAATAAGCTTTATAGAATATTTTAAAAGTAATTTACATAAAAGAATTGAATATCCGGAGGAATTAAAGTAAATAATGTTAGATATTAAGTATAAAAACAGTTCTTTAAAAACTAAAATAGAGGGAATCAAACTTGATTCAATTTATAAAAAATTTTGTGAGGAATTTAATATAGAAAATAAAAATATAAACCTTTATTTTACAGATGATAGTGAAATCAGAAAATTAAATAAACAGTATAGAGGTCTTGATAAACCAACTGATGTACTATCTTTCCCATTAAAAGATGAATATGATGAATTACTTGGCCAAATCGTAATTTCTTATGAAACAGCAAGAAAGCAAAGTCAAAATTTAAATAAAGAAATTATACATTTATTTATTCACAGTTTATTGCATCTTATTGGATATACCCATAATACGGAGAAAGAATATAATAAAATGAAAAAAATTGAAGAAAAATATTTGGGTAAATATGAGAAAGAATAATAATTTATTAGAAAGCTTTAACAATGCTGTAAAAGGAATAATATTTTCAATAAAGTATGAGCGAAATATAAAAATCCATTACTGCATTGCATTGCTTGTACTTATTTATTCTTTATTTTTGAATCTAACTTTTATTGAAAGATTAGTTCTATACTTTTCAATAGCATTTGTAATAGTAGCAGAAACCTTTAATACTGTTATAGAATTTATTATTGATTATTTTATATCTACTTTACATGATCCATTAATAAAAATTATCAAAGATATCTCATCTGCTGGTGTATTTATTGCTGCTGTTAACTCAATAATTGTAGGATATTTTCTGGTTTATAAAAAATCATTGAAAAATTTGCATTCTTTATTTAAAACAATAAAAACTGCAGATGATACATTAATATTTATAATATTGATAGCCATAATTACTCTGGTTGTATTGCTAAAAAGTATTTCTAAAAGTGGAAAACCTTTTTATGGTGGGTGGCCCAGCGGTCATTCTGCTTTTGCATTTGCAATTGCTGCTATATCAATTCTTTATGTAGATATAATAATTATAAATATATTAATAACTATTTTAGCATTTTTAGTAGCAAAAAGCAGAGTAGATTTAAAAATACATTCTATATGGCAGGTTATTACAGGTTCTTTACTGGGGTTCTTTTTAACAATATTAATTAATAACATTGTAGGAGGCTTATCTTAATCATGTATTTATATATATTGGGTTTAATAATATCTATAATAGTTGTTTTTATCTTAAAATTTATTGAATCTTTTTTATCTGGATTTACCTATAATAAAATAAGAAATATTTTATTTAAAAAGGAAAAAATTAGAGCCTTGATGGTAAGATGGCTTGAAAAGAGAGATATTTTATTGGCATCATTACATTTTACAAAATATATATTTTTATTATTGATATTTACAAATATATTTTTATTAACTCAAAATAATTTATTTATTTCAATTGTTTATACATTTTTAATTTATGTTTGTTTGGGAGAATATTTACCCCGGTCTTTAGCTATGCAGGGTAAATTAATCTATTTTTATTATCTTTTAAAACCCTTGTATTATATCTTATATATATTTTTCCCGCTTGTGAGGTTATTATTAATTCCTATTGATTTAATATTAAAAGTATTTGGAGGGAAGCGAGTACTAAAAACTTCTTATTTTGGTAAATTTGAAGATGAAGTTATTAAAAAAATACTTAAAGAAGGCAATTTACAGGAACGAAAGATGATTAGCAGTGTTCTTGAATTTAAGGATATTGTAGCCAAAGAAATAATGGTTCCCAGGGTCGATATTGAAGCTGTACCTGTAGATATTGAATATAATGAGCTTATAAATTTAATTGAAGATAAGGGTCATTCGAGACTTCCTGTCTATGAGGAAAGATTGGATGATATACTGGGTATCATTTATGTAAAAGATTTGATAAAAATTGATCAGGAAACTTTTACTCCCCGAAAATTGTTAAGAGAAACTTTTTTTGTCCCCGAAACTAGAAAAATTAATCAACTACTTCGTGATTTTCAGTCAAAACATAAACATATTGCATTTGTAGTTGATGAGTACGGGGATTTATCCGGTTTGGTTACTATTGAAGATGTTTTAGAAGAAATTGTTGGAGAAATTGAAGATGAATATGATGTTGAAGAAGTTCTTTATACTGAATTGTCTCAAAAGGAATATGTTATTTCATCAAAAATGACTATTGAAGAATTTAAGGATACTTTTGGTATAAATTTAGAAAAGTATATTCAGGAAGAAGTTGATTATGAAACTTTAGCTGGATTTATAATTTCTAAATTAGGAGTATTACCACAAAAAGGACAAAAACTTGAATATGAAAATTTTTCCTTTAAAATAATAGAAGCAGATGAACGGAGAATAAAGAAAATTCTCCTTACTGTAAAAAATAAAGGGGATAAGATTGAAAATTAGGAAGCTGTTTTCTTGGATTAAAAAGAATTTTGTTACTGGAGTAATAACAGTTTTACCTTTTGCTCTTACAATTTATATAATATATTTTTTTATAGTTAAAACTGACAATATTCTTGGAGGATATTTATTAAAATATTTTAATATAAAAATCCCTGGATTAGGTTTTATAATAATATTAGTAGTGATTTTTACCCTGGGATTATTGGTACGGAACTATCTTGGTGCAAAAATTTTATCATTTTCAGAATATATTATTGATAAAATGCCCTTTATAAATAGGTTATATAAAAGTATAAAACATGTAACAACATCTCTAATTGGTTCAGGGAGGAATATTTTTAAAAAAGTTGTTTTATTAGAATATCCAAGAAAAGGGGTATATTCATTGGGCTTTGTAACTGAAAAAATGAACAATTCTTTTGAGGATAAGGTGGATGGACTGAATACAAAGGAGTATTACGCAATTTTTGTACCTTCTACACCAAATCCTACAACTGGATATCTCTTATATGTCAAACAAGATGATGTAGTTGAATTAGACATGTCGGTAGAGTCTGCTATGAAAGTTATACTATCAGGTGCTATTGTAAAGGGCGATAAATTTAATAATAAAGAAAGGGATATTAAATGAAATCGGGATTTGTTACAGTTATTGGACAGCCAAATGTTGGAAAATCCAGTTTGATAAATAAATTAATTAATAAAAAGATTTCCATTGTGACCTCAAAACCACAGACCACAAGGGATCAAATACAGGCAGTTGCTCACTGGACGGAAGAAGATACACAGGTAGTTTTTATTGATACCCCTGGTATATTTGAACCCAGACGGCGATTGGATAAAACTATGGTTTCAAAGGCAAAAAGATCAATTAAGGAAATTGAACTTATTTTATATATGATTGATTCTAAATATAAATTTAATGAAAGAGATAAAAAGATTTGGGATTCAATAGATCTACCTAAAGATAAAGTATTAATTGTTTTAAATAAAACTGATTTGATTTCAGAAGATGAAGTAATTGAAAATATTGTTAAAGTGAATGAGTATACCGGTATTGAAGATATTGTTCCTATTTCTGTATTAGAAGATAGTAATATTAATAAATTAAAAAAAGCAATTGTTGAAAGACTTCCCGAAGGTCCTAATTATTATCCATCGGATATGCTAACAGACAAAGATAAAAAATTTGTTATTTCTGAATTAATTCGGGAAACAATAATAAAGAATGTTTATGAAGAAATTCCTTATGTTGTAGCTATTACCATAAAAGATTTCTCTAAAAAGTATATAAAAGCATCAATTGTTTGTGAGCAGAATTCTCAAAAAGGTATATTAATTGGAAAAAATGGAAAAATGATAAAAAAGATCGGTAGTGAATCAAGAAAAAAAATTGAAAAGTTTTTAGATAAAAATATTTATCTGGATTTAGTCGTTAATGTGAGGAAAAATTGGAGAAAGGATAAAAGAGCATTAAGAGATTTGGGGTATATTGATTAAAAAAGGAATATATTATGGCTAATATTGATAAAATAATATCCAAAGCTGATAAGTTATTGAACAATAATAAATCTCAGGAAGCAAAGTTTAAAATTCAGGATGCTTTAATGGAGAATCCAAACCATAAAAAATTACTATGGAAACTCAGTGATATATATAAAATTACTGGTGAAGATAAAAATGCAGTAAAAACTTTAAGAAAGATTAAAAACAATGATCTGGTACCAAAACAAAAAATCGTGGAATATGTAAAAAATACATTATCTAAAAGATTCAGAAATTCTAAAGTAGTATATTTTTTCCTTTATGAAATTGAACTTGAAGAAAAAAATATTGAAAATGCAATAAATGCATTAAAAACATTATCTGATGAACATTTAGAAAAACTTTTAGACGAAAATCTTAAAAAATACAATAAGTATAAGAAAATAAATGAAGAAAAAAAGGTGATAAAGAATAATCCCAAATTATTCTATCATCTATTTTATTTAAATTATACTATAAAAAACTATGATAAAGCTTTCAATATTATTAATAAACTGTTTAAGCATGATTTAGAAGAGTTCTATGATGATATAATGGATTATTTACTAAAAATACAGGAATTAGATAAAAATAATCCGTATACATATTTTTATATTGGTAAATTATATTTAAAGATTAATGAGATAGAAAAAGCATTAACACAGTTAATTAAAGGATTAAAAATAAACAATGGCTTATCAGATCCAATTATTAATTTATTAAATAAACAAAATATCAATAAAGAGGAA
>CAZMFS010000143.1:0-5644 GCA_964565585.1 uncultured bacterium | reverse complement strand
TCAAATTTTTGTATTAGATATTATAATTATATTAAGTTATACCTAGTTCGACTAAAAACAAAGGAGGGAAAGTTGCTAACAAAAAACAATTATTGGGTTTGTTTTATAACCTTTTTGGTTTTTGTTGTTATCTTCGAAAATTCTTCAGCTCTTTCTTTTAAAAAAATAAATAAAAATTTGAAAGTTTCACAAACTAAACTCAAACATATGGATAAAGCTACGGTTAAAAAGGTTATAGATGGGGATACTTTTTTAACAAGTAAAAACAAAATGATAAGGTTAATTGGTGTAAACACCCCGGAGATAGGACACCACAATACTAAAGTTGAATTTATGGGGAAAGAAGCGGCAAGCTATGCACGAAAAAGGCTTGAGGGGGAAACTGTTTATCTCGATTATGGAATCCAAAAAATTGATAAATATGATAGAACTCTGGCTTATGTTTTTTTAAAAGATAGAAAGTTTTTTAATGCTGAGTTAGTAAAAAATGGTTATGCAGATTTAATGACAATTCCTCCAAATGTCAAATATTCAAAATTGTTTCAGAAATTAGCTAAAAAAGCCAGAAAACAAGGATTGGGGTTGTGGAAGAAGAAACCTGAATATAGTGAAAAGTTAAAAGTTATTAGCTGGGATAAAGCCGGAGAATATGTAGATGAAAGAGTTGCTGTTAAAGGCAAGGTTATTGATACCTATGATTCGGGGAAGGCAATTTTTTTGAATTTTCATAAAGATTACAAACATACTTTTACTGCAGTGATATTCAAAAGCGATGAATATAAATTTGATTTTAAACCGGAAAAGAAATATTTAAATAAGGTAGTAAAAGTAAAAGGAGAGATAAAAGTATATAAGGGAGAGCAAGAAATTATTATAGAGGAGCATGAACAGATCGAAATTATAAAATAAAATGACATAATTCTTGAGGATGAATAAATGAATAGCAAGGTTTTTTTGAGCAAATGTAAAAGATATGAAATCGAAAAAATAGAAAAGATAATAGAGAATTCTTTTAAAGAACTTAATGTACTGGATAGGATAAAAAATAAACGAGTTCTTCTTAAACCTAATTTGCTTGCGCCTTCAGAACCTGAGAAGGCTGTTACAACCCATCCATCAGTTGTTGAAGCAGCGGGAAAAGTGATACAAAAATATGGTGGAGAGGTTATAGTTGGAGATAGTCCCGGAGTGGGGACAAAAGATCTATTGTATAAAAAAACAGGAATGAAAAAAGTTGTAGAAGATAACAATTTTAAATTTGCAGATTTTAATAACAGGATTGAAATAAAAAATCATTCGGGAAAAATTGTAAAAAAATTTACACTTGCTAAAGCCTTTAAAGAAGCGGATGTAATAATTTCTGTGGCTAAGCTTAAAACTCACAGTATGACCTATTATACCGGAGCGATAAAAAATATGTTTGGAATGGTACCAGGTCTATTAAAGCCGCAGTTTCATTACAGATTTTCGGATAAAAAGCTTTTTGCCCAGATGTTATTGGATCTTATTGTTACAATTAAGCCAGATATAGGAATTATTGATGCTGTTACTGCTATGGAGGGAGATGGGCCAAGAAACGGGACCCCAAGAAATGTTAATGCTATTCTGGTATCTAAAGATTTTGTTTCGTTAGATAGTACTGCATGTAGATTAGTAAAAATAAATCCGTATAAAATATTGCATATAAAAAAGGGTGCAAAAGGTAAGTTAGGAAAATTGAAAGAAAAAAATATTGATGTTGTTGGGGATACTTTAGATAATTTAAAAGTTAAAAAGTTTAAGCAACCTCCAAAAGAAACGGGGGTTGATAGCATTGTCCCACTACCAGGTTTTTTGAAGGAGATTATAAAAAGAATATTTGTTCCCAAACCAAAATTTGATCATGAAAAATGTATACTGTGCGGGGAGTGTATACGTGTCTGTCCTTCAAAGCCAAAAAGTTTAAAAATTCAAGATGATAAGGTGAAAATCAATAGAGAAACATGTATAAGATGTTTCTGCTGTCAGGAAATGTGTCCCGAAGGGGCTATTAAATCAAGAAGAAACCTCTGGTTTTAAATAAAAAATCAAAAAAATAAGTAAAAAAGCTTGACAGGCTACTACCGTATTACTATACTAATACACAAGTAAGGAGGTCTTAGTATGATTGATGTGAAAAACCTAAAATTTGGATATAAGTTGTTTAGAAATGAGCTTTTTAAGGGGATTGATATCAGTTTTGATAGTGGAAAAGTTTATGGAATATTGGGGAAAAATGGAAGCGGGAAGACTACATTTTTAAATATAATTTCATCGTTGATAGTAAATTATAACGGGACAGTAAAGTTGGATAATATTAGTTCAAAAAAAAGAAACAGGGATTACCTTAAGAATATATTTTATTTACCCGAAGATAATCTAGATTTCTCAAGAAAAATTAAAAATTTAAAATATCTTGGAAGAACCTATCCAAACTGGGATGAAAAAAAGTTTTTTAACATTATTAAAAAGGAGAATCTGAAACCAGAGCAAAATATAAAAAATTTATCTAAAGGCTGGAAGAAGAGGGTGGCGTTCTATTTTGCAATATCAGTTGATCCCGAGATATTGTTATTGGATGAAGTCAGTGAGGGTATAGACATTATAGCTCAAAAAGAGTTAATTGAATATTTACTTGATTATTTTAATGAAAACAAAACGGTAATAATTTCCTCACATCATATAGAAGAATTTGAAAAAATTATAGATGAATTTGTTATTCTTGATGATGGCAAAATTGTATATAAAGGTGAGAAAGAATATGTTGAAACTAATTTCGGTTGGACAGAAATTGAAAATAGATCCAGATTGAATTCGGATGATATATTGATGGAAAAAAGTATCTTTGGCAAGAAATTTATCCTTACCGAAAATAGAAAGAAATATAAAAATATAGATTTTGAAAATATTGACCTTGCAACATTTCTTAAAGTTATGGTAAATAGAGGGGGCAAAAATGTATAACTGGATCAAACAATTAAAAGGTTATTTGGTATTAAATATCAAAGATAATAGAACAACTTATATATTTTTCTGTATTGGTATTTATGTTGTTTTAATTTTAGCTGGATTAACAAAAAAGTTGTTTTTAACCGATAATCTCCAGTTTTTACCTATTAATACAGTCCTGATTATTTTTACAGGAATTACTTTTATTGTAGCAGAACTGGTAGTGGGATTTAAAATTATCGATATATTTAAAAAGAAATATGAATTCTCTTTACTGCCTTTCAATAAATCTGTAATAATAAGTGGTACATATATTTTATTAATACTTTGGAGTTTAATAAATTCAATTTTTTCTGTTTTTACTGTTAAAATATTAAGCTGGTTTATCACAAAGCAAAATACAAAGTTTTTGCATCTTGATTTTGGCGTGGTTACTTATATAGATATCTTTTTTTCAATTTTAACGTTTTTTAGTTTTTTTATGTTTATTTATCTAATTAAGAGTAATAAATCGGGAATACGAAATTTTATTATAATCGTGGCAACCTTGTTTATAGCAAGCTATTTAAGCAAGTTTTATGCTTATCTACAGGAAAACATATTTCATTTTTCTAATTTATCGATAATACTGTTATTTTTGTCCTATTTATCTGCAGTATATATATCATCCCGATTTAAAAATCAGTATTTAAAATAAGAGGTTAATATGAATTTTAGAAAGGATAAACCGATTTATATACAAATAAAAAATTTAATTGAAAATAAAATTATTGAGAATTTATGGAATGAAAAAGAAAAAATACCAAGTGTTAGAAAATTTGCTAAAGAACTTGGGGTTAATCCTAATACAGTTATGAAATCGATAAAAGAGTTACAAAAAGAGGGGGTATTAAAAAAAATAAGAGGGGTGGGAAATAAAATAACCGAGGGCAGCAGAAAAAAATTATTAAATAAAAGAAAAAAGAGATTTTATAAGAAAGATATTAATAAGATAATAAAAAAAGCTAAATTGCTGGATATTAGCAGAAAACGTGTTATAGATGAGCTAAGAAATAGATGGAAAGAATAAGATTATAATTCAATTAAATCAGACTTAATATTCTCCGGCTATTTATTTAACAGATGATAGCCGGATCATGTTTTAAATATAAATTGTTGTTTTAAGCTGTAAATAAAAACAAAGTTTCGATTATGTTATTCAAGGAATTTAATTTTGAATAATGCTGATAAATTATTGTTCTAAAAACAGGCCGAGACTTGTTTGATAGGTGAGCTTGACCGTACTGGTTTCAGGGTTCTAAAAGGATCTTTTTAGTATCTTTAATAACTTTCTAATTTTATATTTTTTTTTTATTATCATGAAGCAAATCCAGAATGGCTGCTCTTTTGTCAATTAATAAATCACTTAAACTATTATCATTACTTTACGGTCAATTTCATTACTTCAGTGAAAATTCTTTATATTTTTTGAACATTATTAGTATGATAAATAAAAAATTGCAAAAACTGGTAATTAATGGTATTTTAAATATGAAAATGTTATAGGAGTTTTATGGATATTAGTATAAATGATATTTTTAAAAATAAGCTATTTGAATCCGTTGATAAAAGTTTTTTTGAGAATCTAAATATTTCTAAAATTTTTACCATTGAAAAATATAATAAAAATGAATTGATTCTAGATGAAGGCGATAGAGCTGATAAGCTATTTATGATTATTAAAGGAAATGTAAAAATTAGCAAGAATCTGAATGATACAAAGCGGGTAACAGTAAATCGACTGAATAAAGATGACTTTTTTGGAGAACTGGGGATTATACTTCCTAAGCACAAAAGAACTGCCAGCGTGATTGCTCAATCAGAAGTAGTTTTAGCCTCAATTGGTCAAGATAATCTTTGGAATTTAATAAATAGATGTAAACAAATTGAAACAAATATATATAAAAATATAGCCAGAATAATTGAGAACTCTGATAAAAAGGTTTCTTCAAAAAGAATGAAGGAAAAGATCTTTACAAAGGTTTATGAAAATTTTAACAAATCAGAAGATAAAATAAAGACGAGGTTTACTGTTGAAAAAGGAGGAAAATTTCTAGTTATTCATGAAAAGGAAATTGTTTATTTTAGTTCTGAACATAACTATAGTTTTATACACCTGTATGATAGGAATTATTTCTATAACAAGAGTTTAAAAGAAGTACAGGGTTATCTAGACAGTAACAAATTTACAAGAATTCATAGGAAGTATATAATATCATGCAATAAAGTTGATGAAATTATTAAAAAAAGTTCACGGAAGTTTTATGTAGTATTAAATGATAAGAATAAGACCAGACTCAAGGTTGGTAGAACATATATAGATAATCTCAAAGCATATTTCGATTTATAGAAGTCATTCATCCAATTATTTGTCAACTCATTTTTGTCAATGACATCTTACAATATTAAAGGTTTTTTTGCTGAAACTATATTTTATCATTGAATAGTTATTTTTAATTGAAAGGGAGGGGAATATGGATGAACACAAAAAAATATTAACGAAAAGAGAATGTGTAGAAGATGCGGTTAAATATCTGGTTATTGCGATATTAGAAAACAATAATTCAAATAGACCGCTGCTTTTACATTCTTTAAGAATGGGATTTAATTTTCATGATAAAAACTATCCTGAATATTT
>CAZMFS010000142.1:852-5675 GCA_964565585.1 uncultured bacterium | reverse complement strand
ATAATTGAGGTTTTTGATATTGTTGATCCGTTCACATGAAAATAAAAAGTTAATAACTCATTTAAAAAATGTATCCTATAAAGGTAAAAAATGTTTACAAAATAAGAAATTGAATTTAGACATCATAAAAAAAGAAAATCTTATTAAATTAATGTATATAATTAGTATATCTCATGATTTTGGTAAGTGTACCGAATATTTTCAAAATTATCTAAAGGATAATAGAAAGAGTGGGAGAATAACCCATCATGGATTGATTTCAGCATTATTTGGATACAGTTTTGTTAACTATGTTTTTCAAAGTGAAAAATATGCAATGATTGCATATATTGTTATAAAAAATCATCATGGCAATTTAAAAACCCCTTATGAAACTATAGATAATAATTTAATGATTAATGTAAAACATCAGATAAACAATATAAGTAAAGAAATGTTTAAGGATGTAGAATCTATTTATAATAAATTAATTAAAAAAAACAATGTTGGTTTAGATAAAACAATAAGATTTAGTCAATTATGGAATTATTTTAAAAAAAATTATAAAAAAGATTATTCTTTCAATTTCATGAGTGTATGTTTTCAAGATAATAATATATCAGAAGAAATACAGTTATTTTTACTGATAAATTTGCTCTATTCCATTTTAATAGATTTTGATAAGAAAGATGCTGCAGATATTGATATTGATTTAGATATAAATCATAATTATTTTTCTATTGAAGAGTATTTAAGTTTTTTGAGAGAGAAAAATCCCAGAAAATTTGATACAACTAGTAAGCTTAATAGAATTAGAGAAAAATTTCGTAGAGAAACTGTTAATAATAAAAATATTAAAGTTAATAATAAAATTTATACTTTAACAGCTCCAACAGGTATAGGAAAAACTTTTACAGCAGTTAATGTGGCAGAAAAATTAAAGAAAAAAATTAAAAATAAAAAAAGGTATATTCCTCGTATTATTTATAATTTACCTTATACATCAATTATAGATCAAAACTATGAAGAAATAAAAAAAATATTAAAATATCATTTACCAAAAGATGAGTTTTATAACAATTTACTATCTTATCTTTATAAGCACCATTATTTGTCAAAAGTAAAAGAAGATATTGATATTGATAATGAAACAGATATGAAAAAATATATAGAAAAAAATTTATTTTACAATTCCTGGGAGTCATTGTACATTGTTACAACTTTTGTGCAGATTTTTGAAAGTATTATTGGGTATTCTAATAGGTATCTAAAGAAATTTCATAATATTGTTAATTCAATTATAATATTTGATGAGATCCAAAGTTTAAATCAAGATTATTATAAACTTATACGGAAAGTTTTTGAAATTCTATCTGAAAAATTTAACACATATTTAATATTTATGACGGCTACTCAGCCCAAAATAATTTCAGAAAACAAGTTAACTAAATTAACAATTAGTAAAAAATATTTTTTAGAAAATGAATTTAATAGAGTTAGATTAAAAATAATTAATAATCTACAGCCATTTAATTTAGAGGAGTTTAAAGAATATTTTAAAGAAGATTTTAAGTATCAAAATGGGTTGATAGTTTGCAATACAAAAAAATCAGCTAATAGAATATATAGTATGGTAAATAAGATGAGCTATGATAATTATGAGCTTTACCTATTAACTACTTATTTTACTCCATTTGATAGGCTTAATAAAATAAGGGAGATAAAAAATAAACTTAAAAATGGTGAGAAAATAATAACTGTAACTACTCAACTTATAGAAGCTGGAGTTGATATAAGTTTCAAATCTGTGTATAGAGATTTTGCTCCTTTTGATAGCATAGTACAGGTTGCTGGCCGGTGTAATAGATCAAATGAATATGATTGTGGTATTATGAATTTGTTTAAGCTTAGAAATGAAAATAATAAACGAAGTGATTCAGAAATTATTTATCCAAATATATTACTTCAATATACTAGGAAGATTTTGTCAGAAAATTGCTATCAATCAAAAGATTTTTATAGATTGAGTAAAAAATATTTTAGCAAGTTTGATTTTAAAATGAAAAGTGATGAACTAATAAAAGCAATTGAATCTTTGAATTACTCTAAAAAGCATGATGGCAAATCTGTTAAAGATTTTAAAGTTATAAAAAATAATTATAAAGATTATAATTTAATAATATGTAAAGAAAAAGAAATTCAGGATAAAATATCTAAAATAAAAAAAATAAAAAAAAATTTGAAAAGAAAAGATTTTAATAAAGATGAATATATGAATAAATTTATGAAAATAAAAATTTTGATGAAAGAATTACAGGATTATATGATATCACTATCATATTTAGATATTAAAGATTTTATACAGTCTAAATTTTCTAATAAACTAAATGATGAAATGTATTACGTAAATTATAATGATTATGATAAAATTTATAATAATGATTTTGGGTTTTTAAAAAAACCAAAGGAAGATAGTAACATAGTAATGTAGTATTAATGAAAGCCTCTATCCTGTCCGCAGGAATTGGTGAGAAAGATCAATTGATAAATATATTGGGATATATTGGGGGAGTTTATGCATTTAGCACTTACCACCTATGGTTCTTATATTAGAAAACAAGGAGAAAGATTTATTGTAAAAGTCAAAGATGATAAAATTAATGTATCCGCAAAAAAAGTGGAATCAATTCATATCCATACCGGATGTAACTTATCTTCTAATTCAATTAAATTGGCAATGGATTATAATATCCCTGTAGTTTTTTTTGATAAATATGGAAATCCATTTTCAAGAGTATGGCATTCAAAAATGGGTTCTACTACAAAAATTAGGATAAATCAGCTTAAATATGCTCAGAACATGAAAGGATTAAAAGTTGCAGTGGATTGGATAATAATGAAAACACAAAAAAGAATTAAATTTATAAAAAAATTAGCTTCTCATAGGCCAAAGAAAAAAGAAAGATTAAATAATTTTATCTCATCTTTAAAAAAGGAAGTAAATCAGATAAAAAATTTAAACTATGACTATGATAAAAAGAAAGTTGAGGGGCGAATTAGAGGGCTTGAAGGTTCTGCAGGTAAAATATATTTCAATTGTTTATCATATTTATTACCGAAGAGGTATGAATATAATGGCAGGTCAATGATGCCTGCAAAAGATAAATTTAATGCTTTTTTGAATTATTCATATGGAGTTTTATATTCTTTGACCGAGAAGGCTTCTATAATAGCCGGATTAGATCCTTTTATAGGTTTTTTACATAGTGATAATTATAATAAAAAATCATTTGTTTTTGATTTAGTTGAACCTTTTAGACCAATTTGTGAAGAAGTAGTATTTTATCTTTTTTCTAAAAGGAAAGTTAATAATTCCCATTGTGATGAAATAAATAATGGTTATACATTAAATAAAAAGGGAAAAAAATTGTTAATTACTAGTTTAAATAAAAAGTTTGATGAAAAGACCAGATATCGAAAACATAATATGAAGTATAGGGATACTATTCAAAAAGAAGCACATTTTATAGCGAACAGTATGATTGAAAAATAGGAGTATATATGCTTACCTGGGTAATATATGATATATCAAATGATAAGATAAGAAAAAAAATATCAGATTTATGTTTAAATAAGGGATTAAAAAGAGTTCAAAAAAGTGTATTTTTAGGAAAAATTAATAAAAATCAAAGAGAAGAAATAGCATTGTTTTGTAAAGAAAAAATGAATAAAGAAAATGATTCGGTTTATATTTTTCCTATGTGCGATAAAGATTTTACCAAAATTACGCTTTTAGGAGATTCATTTAATAAAAAAGTAATATCAGAACAAAGAAAGACTATAATATTATGATTAGTACAAATATTTATATTACCCCATCTGAAGTAATAGAATATCTTTTTTGCCCCAGATTTATCTATTATATGAATTGTTTAGGTATCAAACAAAAAGAAGGTAAAAGATTTAAAGTAATAATGGGTAGAAAAGTTCATAAATATAAATCAAGTATAAATAAAAAATATCTAAGAAAAAATCTTGGATGTATTGATAAAAAAATTGAAGTTAAATTACATTCAAAAAGTTTACAATTTAAAGGTATAGTTGATGAAATATTAACTTTAGATAATGATACAATGGCTCCATTAGATTATAAGTATGCAGAATATTCTAAATCAATTTTTAAAACATTAAAATATCAATCTGTAATATATGCAATGCTAATTGAAAAGTGTTTTGATAGAAAAGTAAACAAAGGATATATTTGTTATGTGAGAAGCGATAATTATTTAAAAGAAATTAAAATAACAAAAAGATTAAAAAATAATGCAATAAAATATAAAAATGAAATTTTAAAAATTATTAAAAAAGGGTATTATCCGAAGGCAACAAATTATAAAAAGAGATGTATAGACTGCACTTATAAAAATATATGTATTCAGTAAAATCATTGAATATTCTTCATAAATGATTTAGAATGAAGGTGATTAAAGGTTAAATGTATTTTCCTGTCGGGTAATTATTGATCGAATTTAATAGTATGTTATAAGTTGTTGGGAAAAGGAGAATTATAAATAAAATTGGTTGACAAATCCTTAAAAAAGGAGGGTTTGATGTATAAATTAAGATTTATGAAAGTAATAAGTGTCTTTGAGATATTCCTTATTATTCCTGTCAATGCTGTAAAAATGGTAATTTTGCTATTAAATTGATCAATCCACTAAAATAAGGATTGAAACAATTTGACAAGGAAGTATTCAAACACCATTTTAGCATTAAATTGATCAATCCACTAAAATAAGGATTGAAACTTATCTATTTTTTTATCAAGTTTTAATTTTAGATTA
>CAZMFS010000142.1:0-842 GCA_964565585.1 uncultured bacterium | reverse complement strand
CAATCCACTAAAATAAGGATTGAAACTCCAGTTTAATTTTTTGAGTCTTGGTTTTTTGGGCATTAAATTGATCAATCCACTAAAATAAGGATTGAAACACATCAGCAGAAATACAACAACTTGCAAATATTGATATTAAATTGATCAATCCACTAAAATAAGGATTGAAACATTGTAAAATTTGGTTATTAAAATCTTTTTTTGTTATTAAATTGATCAATCCACTAAAATAAGGATTGAAACAAAATAACCCTTCAATGAAAATCATAAACACTGCTAATTAAATTGATCAATCCACTAAAATAAGGATTGAAACCAGAATTCTACTAAAGGATGTTGGATCCAGACATTATTAAATTGATCAATCCACTAAAATAAGGATTGAAACAAAATTTTAAAGTTTACTTAAAAAAGCAGTTTTTAAATTAAATTGATCAATCCACTAAAATAAGGATTGAAACTTGATAGTTCCTGTTCCATCTATTGTTATTATACTAATTAAATTGATCAATCCACTAAAATAAGGATTGAAACCAATTACTACCTAAGAAATGTAATGTTAGAAAAGGAATTAAATTGATCAATCCACTAAAATAAGGATTGAAACCAAATAATTCACAAGAATCTCTTTTGCAACTGTCTCATTAAATTGATCAATCCACTAAAATAAGGATTGAAACACTGGCTTATAAAAGCTTGGGATATTCTTAAAAAAATATTAAATTGATCAATCCACTAAAATAAGGATTGAAACCAGAAAAGACTTGACAAACCTACTCATTTATAGTATTAAATTGATCAATCCACTAAAATAAGGATTGAAACTAGTAAATTAAAAGATG
>CAZMFS010000141.1:0-5709 GCA_964565585.1 uncultured bacterium | reverse complement strand
ATATTCCTCTTTTACCTTGACTTTATCCCCATCCATAGCTCCGTTTAATTTTATAGGTGGAATATATATATCGTCAATATTATCATCACGGGGGATTACAAATCCAAATCCGCGCTTGTTCATCTGCAATTTCCCTGTAATCAAGGATCTATCCTGATTGAGTCTGAAACGATTTTTTTCTTTAACTAGTTTATGATCCCTAACCAGCTTATAAACAGTTCCCTTAATTTGATTATATTTAGATCCACTTAGGTTAAGTACATCTATTAACTGTTCAATTTTATAGGTTTTACCGGGATTATCTTTAAAAAAATTATATATTTTATTATACATAAATCATCTCAACAGTTTAAAAATTCTATCAGTTCTTACCCTATTGTTGACTTTATCATAGGAGAAATCGATTAATAAAGGAGATCCAATGACATATTTTTTAGGAACAAAACCTATAAACCTGGAATCCCTAGAATTATCCCGATTGTCTCCCATCATGAAATAATGTCCCTCCGGAACAGTAACAGGTCCAAAGTTATCTCTATTACTTAAAAATGCAGGGATAATATCATCATCGGTATGTTTAACATATGGTTCTTTTTGAAGCTTACCATTTATGTATAGCTGTTTATCTTCTATTTTCACGCTGTCCCCACCTACTGCCACACATCTCTTAACAAGACGTTTGGAGCCACCTTTTTTCCAGAAAAAAAGTTTATCCCAAACATCTGGCAGTGGTTTTTGGGGCTCCCAAAAAACTACAATATCCCCTCTTTTTACATCTCTAAACCCCGGAACTCTAATATTTGTTAAAGGTATTTTACCTCCGTAGGTAAACTTATCTACAATGACATAATCCCCAACTAATAATGTATTTTCCATGGAAGGAGTTGGTATTTTGGACCTTTCTAACAAAAACGGCTTTACAATAAGAAAAAATACAAGTAAAGCCCATATTAAATCCTTAACAAGGGATATAACAAATGCTTTTATTTTATTTATGATAGTTACCTCCAAATATAATACTATTAGCCCTATAAACCTGTTCAACCAGTAATAAAATAGCTAATTCATGGTTAAATGTCATTCGGCTTAAGGATAACACCATGTCAGCTTTTTTTAAAGTATTTTCATCAAACCCGTAGTAATTCCCAATATAAAAAGATAAATGCCTTCCATGTTTCAATTTGTTATTAATTTTATCACTAAATTTTTCAGTTGTGATAATTCTTCCTCTATAATCCAAAATTATGCTATAATTCTTATCTTTTTTTATCTTATTCTGTACTCTTTTTAGTTCCTTTTTCTTCTTTTTTTTAAGGTTACTTTCTTTCTCCTCTTTTAAATTTTTTAATTTAATTTTTAAATTTCTCGATGAAAGCTTTTTATAATACTTAATTAATTTATTTATATTTTTATTCTTTATTTTGCCAAAATAATAAATATCAATCATTTATTGCCACTTCTTTAGAGTCCCTATATAAATTTTCAATATCATAAAACTCGCGGGTGCTTTTAAGAAAAATATGAACCAAAAAATCAAAATAATCCATAATAATCCATTCTCCATTTTTGTATCCATCTACATGATCACAAGTAATTCCAAGCTCTTTTTTCATTTTAACTCTAACATTCTCAGCAATTGTACGTGCATGTTTTTGGGTTTCAGCTGAAGCTATTACCATATAATCTGTTATAGGTGAAATACCTTTTACATCAATTATTTTTATATTATCAGCTTTTTTATCATCTAGAAAACTAACAGCCTTTTTAATCTGTTCCATTTAGTATTAAACCTCCTAAATATTTTTTATTTTTAAACATCTCTTTTTTTATCATATCTTTACCTAAAATTATAGTAGCATCAATATCTTCCTTTGAAGCTTTATCATTATATAATAGTATATCTTTTCTTACATTTAAAAACTCTTTCAATATTTTTATTTCCTTTTTATTGTTTTTTTTCCTTTTTATAATTATAGTATTTTTATACCTATCACTGGGAGCATTTCCAAAATTCACAACATCAAACCCTGAATATCTCATTAATTTTGTCATTTTAAAAGCTAGATCATTTATCTTTGTTCCATTCTGTATTTCTATTCTGATCATTCCCCGTGGATAGTTTGACAAATATTCTTTTTTTCTCCTCTCTTTATAGTATCTCCAACTAAAAAAGGCAATTACCGCCAGTATTAATATAATTGTAATAAATACCTTCTTACTCACTTATAATATCCTTTTTGTTTTATTATATTATATACTTCTTCTGGAACCAGATATCTAAAAGGACTCCCTTTTCGAATTCTCTTTCTAATCTCTGTTGAAGATATCTCCATTAGAATAGAATCCATAAACTCAATTTTATTCCTTCCATAATCCCATTTTTCTAAAACCTTATTTCGGGGATATTCTACTCTTGGAAAAACTAAAATCCTATTAACATTATCAATAATCTGTTTATATTTCTTCCATTCTGTAAAATAATAAGCAGAATCGGCACCAATTATTAAAAACAGCTCACCTTTACTTTTATAATAATTTATAGTTTCATAAGTATATGAAATACTTCCTTTTTTTATCTCATAATCGGAGATTTTAATAGCTTCATTGCTATTAGAAGCTTTCAATAGCTCAAGTCTTTTATCCGATTCAAGTATTTTATCCTTAAGTTTGAAAGGTTGTTTATAAGCAGGAATTAAAAGAACCTCATCTAAATCAAACTGATTCAGGGTTTCCTCCGCTATAAAATAATGAGCTATATGAACGGGGTTAAAACTTCCCCCAAACAGACCTATTTTCATTCCAATTCGTTAAGTTCCTCCTGTAAGTCCTTAACTTCTTCCTGTATATCTTCATTATCATTCATGTTTTTTTTGCTTTTTTTAATATAAGAGTATGCTTTATCTTTATCCTTTTTTTCATAATAATTTCTAGCCTGTAAGAGATACATATTTGCAACTGTCTTGGTATCGGAGTACTCCTTTATTGCCTCATCCAAAATATTTATCGACACATCGTAAGCTTCTCTTCTATAATAGAATTTTGCTCTAAAGTATTCCTTTTTTGCAAGAGTATTTCTACACTCATTAATCATTTCCTTGGTCTCTTTTGTATACTTATTTGAATTCTGCTCCAGAACTTTCTTTAAATAGTACATAGCTTTTTGGGTATTTGTCTGATCCCTTTGAGGATGAAGCTTCTGTTTAAAATAAGATAATCCTATCTTATAATATGCATCCACCAGATATTCGCTATCTGGGTATTTATATATAATTTTATTATATTCCGATATAGCCTTAGCATAGCGATCCTCTTTGAAATATGATTCGGCAATAAGATATTGTATATAAGGTATTTTATCACTACCTGGAAAATCTGAGATAAAATAGTTTGCATTTTCTCTAAAATCCAGATAATCGCCGTTCTTGTATTCTTTTTCAATTTTGTTGTAATAGTTCTTTTCATTCATCAACAATCTCGTGTTTTTCTTAGAACAGCTAAAAAATAAAATTATAGCAATTAATACTACCAAAAATTCTTTTCTAAATCTCATTCATTCCACCTTTCCTTCTTTTATTTCTCTAATTTTCTTCATTGCATAAAGTGTATCTCTATGGGTCCTGTATGGATCATTTTCAACTATCTCGTTATACATCTCAATTGCTTTATTTTCATTCCCCTTTCTTAAGTAGGAATCACCTAGAATTCTTCTAATTTCAGATAGCCACAGCTTCGGTTTCCCAATTTTTAATACTGTTTCTCCACGAATTATTGCTTGTTCATAATTTTTGTTTTTAAAATCTTTTTGGGCCAGCTGAAAATTTATTTTTCCGATATTATAGTATATTGTTTTTAACTTGGGATGGTTGGGATACTCCTCGAGAATTGTATTATAATACTTGTTTGCTCTTTTATATTTTCCAAGTTGGTAATAACAGTAAGCAATTCTATAAAGTATAGTTTGTTTCATCTCTTCTGGTAATTCAGAATTTTCTACATTTTTATAAAACTCCAGAGCTTTTTTATAATCATATTCATCTTCAAAATATTTATTTCCAAGATGAATAGCATAATCTTCTTCTATTTTATAGTCAGGATCTATTTCAAGCAACCTCTCAAAAGCATCATACATTGTTTCAATTCTATTATTTTTCTCCAGCTCTTTCGCAAATTTATAGTATGCATCTGCTATTTTATTTTTATATTCTTCTTTGCCATATATCATAGTTTTATTCATATTAATAACAAAATTACCGTAACGCATCTTCTCTTTATAAGCCATAGCCAACCAATAATACCCTTTTGGATTCTCAGTTTTTAGTTCAATTGCATTTTCAAAATAACCTATTGCATCAATGATTTTTTTGTTTTTTAAGGCATTTTTACCACTTTTTATATTAGAATTGAATTCTTTAGCACAACCTGTAAATAATACTAATGTGACTATAAAACTAATAGTTATTTTTTTTATCATCAATTCCACCCTCTTTCTCAAATAATTTTAGTTAATTTGAATTTTTTGTCAAGACAAAGTATAAACTGTACAGAGTAAAATACAAATAAAAATTGAAATTTTTAAAAATAATCATAAAAAGGGAATAACTTCATTTATATTAAAGAAAGTAAAACAGAATTATTCTTTTTTAACTTTTTTTAATATGCTTTTTAGACACATAAGAGAATTGATTTTATAATTATTATCGATTTCCTCGATTTTAATATTAGAATTCCTATCTATTAAACAGGCTTTTAAGCCCCTTCTTATAGCTCCTTTAAAATCTTTTTTATAATCATCCCCAATATACATGGCTTTATCCGATTCTGTATTTAATCTATTCAAACATTCTGTAAAAATTTTTTTTGTTGGTTTTGTTGAATTAATATCATCTGATATGACAATCGAATCAAAATACCTCTCTATTCTAAACTTTTTCAATTTATCTCTCTGCTGATGGGAATCTCCATCAGAAATAATGCCAAGTTTATAATCTTCCAATTCCTCTAAAACAGATTTTACATCATCAAATAATTCCCAGTTTTTTTCATACATCTTTAGATAATTAAGAAAATACTCATATGCAGTGTCAACATCAATATATACTCCGATTTGTCTAAAGATACTCTGTATTCTCAAATATTTCTGCTCCTCAAAAGTAACTGCATTGTTTAAATAATCATCAAAATATTTCTTTTGCTCAGTATTCCATATATTCCTAAAATCTTTTTTAGTAATTGAACTGCCCTTAATATAACTATCATAAAACTCATCAATTGCTTTTCTAAGAGCCCCGCTGTGATTTAGTAAAGTATCATCAATGTCAAATATTACTGAATTAATCATATTTACCTTTCTTAACTTGGTATATTATAACATAATCTGATAAAATAAAAAACCTTAGTAGAAAAAATTGATTGATTTTTATAATATATATTTTTCCCTATATATACTTAAATAATAACTATAGATTTTATAGAAATTAATAATTATATTAACTAAAAATTTTTGAATATTTATTTAAAAAATAATCTATTTATATCCTTAAATGATTAATTTATTAATCTTTCTTTTATCATTTCGTGGGTGTATATCCTTCCATTTATATAAATCCTCCCACGCTGATCCTTTTTATAATCATTTATAATATTTCCCTCTTCATCCACAGGAACAATCTCATAATCTTTTTCAGAATTTTCATTGTTATTTTTAACCTT